>VXRI01000267.1 GCA_009838595.1 Chloroflexota bacterium
GCGCATCCCCGTGGCTTTTTCAACTATGTCTTAAACTAGCACCAATGGTTACTAAGGACATGCCTCGCCGGAATGACGATTTTGAGATTGACAGGATTTCTGAAAGCGTCTCTTCCAACAGTATTCAAGACGCTGCGTGGTGCCCGTAATGCACATGATACACTACTGAATTGAAACACGAGTAGTAAGGAGTTTTGCGAATTGAAAATCACTGATATTACGGCATACCTCGTTCACCCGGGCAAGGCGAAGAACTTATGCTTCGTGAAGATTGACACGGACGAGGGCGTTCACGGCTGGGGCGAATGCTATACACAGTCCGATCGTGACACGCAGATTGTCGCACATGTGGAGCAGCTGAAGCGCTACCTTATCGGACGCGATCCGACGAACATCAAGCACTTCATGCAGATGGCGTTCGACGACTTCGCGGGCAGGCGCGGCGCGATGGACTACTACTGCGCCATCAGTGGCTTGGAGCACGCCATGTGGGACATCGCCGGCAAGGCTTACGGCGCGCCCGTGCATAAGCTCATCGGCGGCGCGTGCCGTGACAGAATCCGAGTCTATGCCAACGGCTGGTCCGGCGGCAACCCCACGCCCGAATCGCTTGCAGAGCGCGCGTCAGAGGTCATAGAGGCGGGCTTCACTGCGCTCAAATTCGACCCCATCCCCGGACGTTGGCGCACCTACGTCGGCAAGGAAGTGGAGGATGCCGCCGTAGCGAATGTTCGCGCCGTGCGCGAAGCCGTAGGACCCGATGTGGACATTCTGGTGGAAATGCACCGCAGGCTCGCGCCGATGCACGCCGTCCGCATCGCCCACGAAATCGAGCAGTACCGCCCCTTCTGGTACGAAGAGCCGGTGCTTGCCGAGAACATCCCCGCGCTCGCCTCCGTGCGCCAGAAGATAAACATCCCCGTGGTAACAGGCGAGGAACTTTACACCAAGTTCGAGTTCCGCGAGGTCTTCGAGCGGCAGGCAGCTGACATCCTGAACCCGGATGTGTGCAATGTCGGCGGCATACTGGAGCTGAAGGAAATCGCAGCTATGGCGGAGCCGTACTTCGTGGTCATCTCGCCGCACAACTTCAACAGCACGACCGTGGGCTTGGCAGCGACGATACAGGTGTCGGCGGCGATACCCAACTTCCTGATAACCGAATACTTCGTCAATCTCGAAGATCTCGGCAAGGACATCGCCAAGAACCCGTTCGAAGTGCAAGACGGCTACATCCAACTGCCAGACACGCCCGGACTAGGAATCGACCTAGACGAAGAGCGCTTGGCGGCGTACCCGTACAAGCCATTCCCCGCGCGGTCGCCGGCGCAGTATTGGGAGGAGGGGCCGTAGCCTCATTACAAAAGTCCCTTCCACCTCAGGGAGGAGGATAGGAAAGGGGTGTAGTAAATGAGTCATGCACCCCTGCATTGTCAACCGCCAATTGACAACTGACAGCATAGCCTTATAGCCTGAAGTCATGATAGTGTCGTTTAGAAATCGTCGGCTTGAGGCGCTTTACAACGGAAATGAGCGCAGGGTTGCGCCCCAACACCTGCGGAAATTAAAGCGCATTCTCGGACTTCTGGATATAAGCGGCGCCCCGCGGGATATGGACATACCGGGCTTTCGCCTGCACTCACTAACGGGCGATCTCAGAGGACACTACGCTGTCTGGGTATCGGCGAACTGGTGAGTAACTTTCAGGTTCGATGAAGACGGCAACACCGCTGATGTCGATTACACCGATTACCACTGATGAGACTCATAAATGCCTATGTACGATCCACCCCACCCTGGCGAGTTCGTTAAGTACGAGTGCCTTGAACCGTTGGGCTTAACCATAACGCGCGCGGCTAAAGGCTTGGGCGTATCACGGCAGGCGCTTTCAAACCTCCTCAACGAAAAATCCGGCGTATCTGTGGACATGGCGCTAAGGTTATCAAAAGCGTTCGGCTCAACACCGGAAGCTTGGCTGCGGCTGCAAATGTCGTATGACTTGTGGCAAGCGCAGGGACAAGCCGCGCAAATCAAGGTCGAGCGGTTCGCCGCGTCCGACTAAGCGGCTCACATCAATGGACGGGGATAAGTGAAGGCAAGATGACATGGAAGAAACCAAGATTTGGGCAATCGAGGGCACTTCGGCGACGCAACTGAACACAACCAATCGGATGGAGACCGAAGACCTTCTTGAGGACATTCTTACCGCCAACGCGGATATGCTCGAAGGCAGCTTGCAGTTGGTGGGCGGCAGACTTCGACTGCGGGCGGTCCGCTCGACCTGCTGGGCGTGGACACCGACGGCAGGCTGGTCGTGTTCGAGCTGAAGCGCGGTACGCTCAACCGAGACGCCGTGGCGCAAGTCATAGACTACGCATCGTCGCTTGACGCAATGGACATGGACAGACTGGTCAATCATATTGAGCAGAGGTCGGGCAATCTAGGCATAAAGAAAATTGACGACTTCGCAGAATGGTATAGCGATAATTGGGAGGGGCAAGATCTTGAAGCGCTATTGCCGCCTCGCATGGTTCTGGTCGGGCTGGGCGTGGATGACACGACCGAGCGCATGGTGAATTACATGGCGAGCATCGGCATGGACATTTCGCTGCTCACCTTCCACGGTTTCGTACAAGAAGGCAAGACTTTGCTCACCAGAAATGTAGAAGTCGATAGGATTGAAGCGTCTGTCAGCGCGCCGCGCAAGGCTTCGTCATACAATCGAAAGGGGAACTTTGAGAAACGGGTACAGAACCTGCCGGCTGATATTCAGAATGTGCTGCGAGCCGCCGAAAGCATGTTCAGGAGTCATCTAATAGGGTTTTCTCAGACTTATGCTAACAATTGGATAAACTTCAATCTGAACTATTCATGGCATAAGGAAAGTTCCTTAACCCGGGTCGCGACGGTATTTATTGAAATTGATGAAGCCAACAGGGGCGTAAAGATTGGTTTCCATCCGATGGCGATTCATTTGGTATCGACGAATGAGTTTGAAAACTTAGCTGTTGAATTTGAAACTGCCGAACCGCGAGTGATAGTACGAATGGGAATTGACCATGAAATCAAATTTCCATTGCACTCCCTCCAAGAATGGGAAGAGAAAAAAGACATTCTCACCGCTCTGACACAAAAGGTCTGCCAAGCGTATGACAAAGCCAGAGAAGAGGCGCTGGCAAACCAATAAATCACATCCTCCCCATCCTGTCCATATCCATGTCAATTCAACACGAAGGAGCCGCCCATGCCCCAAGAAACCTCCCTCGACGACTTCCGCGCCCTCACCAAGCGCGCCGGTCTCGACCTCACCGACGATGAGATTGAGCATCTCAAGCCAATGTACGACCATTACCTAGAACCGATAGCCCAAATGAACGCGCTCGACTTGGACGCCGAGGACCTCGCCGTCGTTTATTCGCCGGGCTGGGACCCGGAGGTGTAACCATGACCACTGAACTACACTATCTCACTATTGGCGAGGCGAGCGCCCTGATAGAGAGCGGGCAACTTTCACCAGTCGAGCTGACCCGCGCCTTCCTCGACCGCATCGACGACCTCGACGGCACGCTCGAATGTTACATCACTGTGCAGCACGACGACGCAATGGCAGAAGCCCGGCAGGCGGAAGCGGAGATATTGCGCGGCGACTATCGCGGCGCAATGCACGGCATACCTATCGCGCTGAAAGACTTATACGACACGGCGGGCATTCGCACGACCGCAAGCTCGAAAGTGATGGCGGATCGTGTTCCGTCTGAGGACGCCACTACGACGGCGCGGTTGAAGGCGGCGGGCGCGGTTCTGATCGGCAAGCTGGCGATGCACGAGTTCGCGCTCGGCGGACCGGACCCTACGAACGGCTTTCCGCTGGCGCGCAACCCGTGGAATCTCGACCATATCCCCGGCGGATCAAGTAGTGGCTCCGGCGCGGGCATCGCCGCCGGTCTGTGTATGGGCACGCTCGGCTCTTGCACCGGAGGCAGCATTCGCGGACCTGCCGCGTTCTGCAGCATCGCCGGCATCAAGGCGACATACGGGCGCGTGAGCAGATACGGCGTAGTTCCTCTGAGCTGGACGCTCGACCACTGCGGGCCTATGACTTGGACTGTTGAAGATTCCGCCATCATGCTGCAGGCGATTGCCGGTTATGACCCGAAAGACCCCACGACCAGCCGCGCTCCTGTGCCGGACTACTCAGAGTCGCTGGTAGATGACATTGAAGGCATGCGTATTGGCGTCCCGCGCCATTTCTTCTTCGCGGACGATCCGACGATAGATAAGGACACCCTAGCCGCAGTGGACAACGCGCTCGCCACGCTGGAAGACCTGGGCGCGCATGTGGAGGAAGTCAGCGTGCCGATGCTGGAGCATGCGGGCGCGGCGCAGCCGGTCATAATGCTCAGCGAAGCATTCGCATACCACCAGAATAACCTGCGCTCCACGCCCGAACTATTTGGCGAGATGGTCAGAGCGCGATTCAGGACGGGCGGGCTGTTCTCAGGCGGAGATTATGTGCAGGCGCAGCGCGTGCGCAACGTGCTCAAGCGCGAGTTCGCCGAAGTGCTCCGAAATGTGGACGTGGTGGCATCGCCTACCATGTCCAACCCGGCGCCGCGCTTCGACGCGATGGACGCCATGACCACCTCGCGCGTACCGAGCTTTACCGGACCGTACAATCTGACCGGCATGCCCGCCATATCGGTGCCGTGCGGCTTCACGCCTGCGGGGCTGCCAGTGGGCTTGCAGATCGCTGGCAAGCCCTTCGACGAGCCGTCCGTATTCCGCGCCGCTTACGCCTATGAACAACAAGTCCGCCTATTCGAACGCCGCCCGGCATTGTAAGCCAACAATGTAGGGGAAGAGCGCTGGAGCGCACCATCCCATCCATATTGTAAATCCTGTTAAGTTAAACTACGGCGCTTCCAGCAGCTGCAACAGGTTGCCGTCCGGGTCTTTGAAGGTGGCTACCCAGCCACCCCAATGCTCGCGCTCCGGCGGCCTGACGAAGCGCACGCCGGCGGTGGTCAGTCGTTCGTGCAGCGCGTGGATGTTCGATGTGCCGAAGTTCACCATAATGCGCTGCGGCTCGGCGTTCTTTCCGCGCACTTCGGAGTGCTCGCCTATGTTGAAGCGCATGTCCCCCCACCTGAACGCGACGAAGTCCGGCCGCATGACATGCACGGGAAGCCCCAGCGTATCGCGGTAGAACACCGTCATAGATTCCATGTGTTCTGTCCAAATTATCACGCCCACGATGCCGTCAATCATTGTTCATTTCCTTATTGCCTTTGCTGCTTGGCGTACTGCTTCGCACCATTCTAACCTGCCCGATAGGGGATATGATTAGGTGAACTTTTGGGGCAGGGCTAATTGTAGCATTTGCGCTCATCGTTGATGTCAGAGCCTTCATTGCCAGATTCTGTCATTTCTTAAGCCCTATCATGGGCAGGATGGCGAAACCTTTGCGAAAAATTCTCGGGCGGCTTTCGCCTTCAATTCTGGCGAAGTATGTGTATAATAGGTATCCAGAGACAGATGGGTGGCGGCCGAAAGCTAACTGAGGGTCTCTAGGAAGGAGGTTGCTGCATTGGATAGTAGTATGAGGAGGTGCTCCAGGTAGGTGTTCCCCGGAGCATCTTCTACACCAGGGAGGGGCTTTCCCGCTAGTCGGGGAAGCCCCTCTCTTTTGTTATTCTTCATCCTTTAGTTATCAGTTGTCAGCGAGCGGAAGAAAGCGCGAATTGCAAAACTCAAAGTTGACAACTGAATGCTATTAACCGATTACTTTCTTCCTTCGAAGAAGCGGCGCGGGTTGTCCACCATGATATTATGGATGTCCTCTTCGGTCGCGCCCAATTCGCGCAGGCGTGGCAGCACCATACGCGTGATGAACAGGTAGCCGTGCGGATTCAGCGCTTCGCGCATCTGCCGCGCTTCCTGATTGGCGATGAGCAACGTCACCGCCCAGTCGTGCCCCAGCATTATGCGCCGCGCGTAGCCCGCCTCGATGAGGTTGTACGCCGTCTGCGTTCGCGCCTCCCAGTCGAGCGCTTCCGGTCTGCCGGGGTAGCGGTCCAGCCCGACCCAAACGCCCTTTTCCAGCAAGCCGGTCAGATATTCCATATCGTCCGTGTCGTTGCTATGCCCGATATACACCTTGTTCAGGTCGATGCCCTCATCCTCAAAAATGGCGACTTGCTGGTCGCCGACGCGCTCCGGCGCCCAGGTGTGTGTGGAGATTGGCACGCCTGTTACCCGCTGCGCCCGAGCCGCCGCGCGCAGGATAATCTCGCCCTCCGGCGTAACGCCGCCTATGTCATTGGCGACCTTGATAATCCCCGCGCGGATGCCCGTGCCTTCGATTCCTTCTTCAATCTCGCGGATGTATAGTGCCGCAATCTCGTCGGGCGACGCCGACCAGAACACGCGCGGGATGTCACGCCAAGTGCCGGTCGCGCAGACTATGTTCACGCCTGACTCGCGTGACACCTCTTCGATAACCCGGATGTCGCGTCCTAAGTCGAGGGTCGAGACATCGACCATGCTGCGCAGCCCTTCTTCGTATGCCGCTTTAAGGTCTCTGATGCCGCGTTCGATAGTGCCGGCGCGGTCTATGAACTCAGGGTAAACTTGCTGAATCCCCGCAGACGACACAATCACATGCTCGTGCGAAAGCGTAAAGCCCAAGTCCGCCGTATCCATCGGCCCCAGCACCGAATTGATCGTCGCCATATTGATAAAACCTCCGGTTAAGTCTCTCAGTCGGTCAGTTTTTCAGTCGATCAGTGGATTCACAATTAACGGCGCTTCGTTCGTAGGTGCGGATTAGTGGAGCCAGCATGCTTCTCGCTTCAACTATCTTCATATATCTTCACATTGATACGGTTACGAGTTTTGGCATCAACGAACTTCAGACTCGTGCCAGTAGGATATGATATTCCAGTTCGTTGGCAGAACCCATTCCTATTTGCAAGAATCTTGCAAGTTCAGCATCGCCGTCTCTGCCGCAGCCTTCGGCGATATTAGCAGGAATAGATGAAGCCGCACGACTAATCCGACTCGTCAGTCCATACTGCTCACCTCGCGGGAATGATGATGTGAATTTGTACACATCCAAAATAAGCTCATGTCCCTTCTGCCAGACCTTCAAGTGGATGAAATCATGTATTGTTTTCTCCCAACTGACTGACTAACTGACAGACTGAGAGACTACGCTGTTACTCAGCGTCCCGATTCCGCTAATCTCCACTTCGCACACATCACCGGGCTTCATGTTGTGCGTGGCGCCGTCCGTGCCCATCCATATCATGTCGCCTGGATGCAGCGTCAGATAGCGCGTCATCGCGCTGATGTAAGTCTCCACACCAAAGACCATGTTATTTGTGGCGAAGTCCGATACGACCTCACCGTTCAGCCGTACCGTCGTCCGCAGTGAGTCCAAGTTCACATCGGTCTCTATCCACGGTCCCATCGGCTTGAAAGTGTCGCTGTTCTTCGCGCGCCACAGTGTTCGGTCTCCTGCTTGCCAAGTGCGCTCGCTGACATCGTTGCCGATGGTGTAGCCTAGCACGCACGACAGCGCATCCTCTTCGGACAAGTGCTTTGCTTCCTTGCCGATGACCACCACCAGCTCACCTTCGTACTGAAAGCGTTCGGTCGAGTCCGCCGGCTTGACGATGGGTTCGCCGTGCGCGATAAGCGCGTTGTTCGCGCGGTAGCCGATGTCCGGCTTCTGCGGAATGTCCGGCTCGCGTCCGAGCAGAGCTGCCGCCTCGCGCACATGCTCTTCGTAGTTGACACCCGCCGCGTAGAAAGTTTTCGGCTCAAACGGTATGAGCAGCCGCGCATCAGCAAGCGCCGTGCGTCCGCCCGTGCGCTCATATCCATCGAACGGATCGCCGCTCACTTCCGCAATCTCATCGCCCTCCACAATTCCAAAAGCCGCCCCTGCATCCCCTTCATACCTAACCCAGCGCATCTGAACCTCCTAATCCTGCTTATCTTGCTCATCTGTGTCAGATCTCGCGCTGCCCATCCGCAGCCGCTCTATCAGCGGCGCAATCTCCGCAAGTGCGGCGCGCACGTTCTCGTCGCTCATTACTGGCAAATCCGACATCTCTGAGTGCGATTCCGGATAGCGTACCGCTAAGCTATATTTCGTAACCAGTCCGCATACGGAACGATATTTTTCCAAAGTCGAGTCATATTGCAAAGCATCATCAAGTAGCTCGACCAAGTCATGGGTTCTCTGAAGTCGCCATCCCTGCCTTATCAGGTACGCTTTGAAGAACTTCTCGACCGCCTGTTGCAAGCTATATTCCGCGCCCCTTGGGAAATCGCCCTCAAGCAGATATAGCCGCATCCGATTAATCTTCTTCCGCGTTTAGTATCCAATCTTCTGGATACTCCGAATCCTGGGGGGTCATGTTGTAACTCTTCTCCGCTAATTCGATGTACTTGGCAAATCCTTCGCCTGCATGAAGCGCCTGCCCTTTCAAGATGATGTCCTGCACGAAAT
>VXRI01000099.1 GCA_009838595.1 Chloroflexota bacterium
TTCGAAACATTTTCGCGCAGACGGTCAAACACTCCGATAGTGTCGTACACGCTGAACCCGATCACGGTCAGCACCGCGACTAGGAACATCGTGTTGACTTCGAGGCCCATCAGGTCGCCTAGAATGGCGAAAATGCCCACGACGATTACGAGGTCATGCACAAGCGCGACAAGCGCGGCTAATCCGTAGCGGAACGGTCGCGGAACGCTGCGGAATGCCCACCATAAGTATATGAATATGCCCACCGCTGCCGCGATTACCGCGTACGCGCCGTTCAGAATCGTCTCGCGCGCCACCACGGGCGACACGAGGTCGGATGACAGCACTTCGATGCCATCAGGGGACAGACTCGACTCAAGCGCGCTCAGTATGCCTTCCCGTTCGTTGGTGGAGAGTTGGCGTGTCCGCAGAAAGTAGGTATTATCGCCGAAGCTCTGTACTGTCGAATCGACTTCGCCCAGGCTTGTCAACTGCGCCCTTAGCTCCTGCTGCGTCACTTCCTGGGAAAACGCAAGCGTCATCGTGGAGCCGCCCCTGAAGTCGATGCCCGCTCGCAAACCAGGGTTGATGATGAGGAACACCACACCAGGCAATATCACGATAAACGAAAACAGGAAAAACCAGTTTCTCTTGCCTACAAAGTCCGATTTGTTGCTCCTGACGGATAATTTTATCCGTTGAGTTCAATTTTTCTAATGCATCCGCCCTCTTGGATTCGGATTCGCCGCTGCCGTATCAGCAAGCATTAGCCTCGCTGAGCGGCTGCCGCTGCCGGCTGCTGCGGTAGTTCGGATGCACCGGTCGGTACGAATGCGCCTAGCAGCCGCGAGAGCCTGGTCGTTGCGATAACGCGCAGTATCGTCCTGCTCACGACTATTGCGGAGAACATACTGACCATCACGCCGATTGCCAGCGTCGCCGCGAAGCCCTGCACTATCGTCGTGCCGAGCTGGTTCGAGAAGTAGTACAGAATAGCGCAGGTTATCAGCGTGGACACATTGCTGTCGCGAATGGCGGGCCAAGCGCGGTTGAATCCGATGTTAATCGCGCTGATAAGGGTACGCCCATTGCGCAACTCATCCTTCATGCGCTCGAATATCAGCACATTCGCGTCCACCGCCATACCAACCGACAGAATCGTCGCAGCCACGCCCGACAGCGTGAGCGTAACAGGCATCAGCTTGAAAATTGCCAGCACGAGCGCAGTGTAAATGAGCAGCGCGACCGATGCCACAAGGCCGGGCACGCGATAGTACAGCGTCATAAATAGGAAGACGAGCGCCAGGCCGACCGCGCCGGCGACCACACTCTTGGCAAGTGAATCCGCACCCAAGATGGCGTCAACGCTTCGGCGCTGCAATAGCGTAATCGGGAATGGCAGACGGCCGCCTTCGAGCAGCAGCGAAATGTCCTGCGCGCGTTCGAGCGTGAAACCGCCTTCAATAATCGCTGTGCCGGTGGTGATAGGCTGGCGGACGACCGGCGCAATCAGCTCTTCGCCATCCAAGAAGATAGCGATGGAATCGGTAGGGCTGCCCGCAATCTCGGAGGTCTTCTCACCGAACAAGCGCGTGCCAAGCGAGTCGAATTCCAGGTTGATGATGGGCTGGTCGCTCTGCGCATGCAGGCTGGCGTACGCCCTCGACAGATTGTCTCCACCAAGCCCAAAGTCTTCGTCCACGCGGCCCGGTTGCTCTATAAATGTTACAGTCGCCGCATCGCCGATTTTGGCTTGCGCGGTGACAAGATCGTCAGGCTCGACAGGTTCCGGCGTCTCGTCGGGGTCTGCCGGTAGATCCGGCGATGGCTGCGGGTACGGGAATACATACTGGTTCGTGCCTTCTAGCTTGCTAATGCCCGGAGGCGCTACCACGTAGTCGAGAAACTCGTTGCCGGCGATGCTAACGGTGAAGCTCGGCAGAAATCCCGCCTGCAACTGGTTCTGATACGTGAATACATTCAATGTAGCAGCCGCAGTCGCGAACTCTTGCAGCAGATTGGCGTGAACCTGATCGAACTTTGAGGCGCCCACTTCTGTGAACTCCACAATGATGACAGGGATTTCCGAATTAGTGTCCTCCGTGCTTTCGGGCGCCTCGCTGCTTTCGGTATCGCTTTCAGGCAGCAATTCTTCAGGGAGTTGCTGCGCGGATACGCTGATCACATCTTCGTCAGTGATGGTGCCTTCGGTGGCTAGGTTGCGCGGCGGGCTGATTCTGCGATGCTTGAATTCAAGCTGAGCAGTCTCGCCGATTATGGCTTCCGCACGTTCGGGGTCGCCAACGCCCGGAAGCTGGATGAGCAGCCTGTCTTCGCCGAGAATCTGAATGATAGGCTCGCCCAAGCCAGAGGAGTTCACACGCCGTTCAATGATGCGCTGTAGGCTTTCCATGTCATCGGCGTTGGGCGGCTGTGGTTCGCCGCCCTCTTCCGCGATAGGTTCGGCGCGATAGACCAGGTGGCTGCCGCCCTGCAAGTCGAGCCCAAGGCTCAACCCTAGGAATGTATCGCCGCCTCTCTGAATGCCGCCAAGATTGATCGTCTGGAAACCGAGCAACAGCCCGGCACCCACAACCAGCAGCAAAATCGAAATTAACGCTCTTGCGTTCCTACGCACCGTTACCTCCGCGCTCAAGACTGGCACGCACCAGCTCCAGAGCTTGCTCTTTAGAACTCACTTCTCCGCTCGCTTGAGCCTCGCGCACACCTTCTAGCAAAACACCGATTCTTGGTCCTGGCTCAAGCGTGAACTTGTCCATTATATCGTATCCGCTCACCAACTTAGGAAGTGTTTTCGCCGAATCTCGCAGCGTTATGCCGCCATCCACGCTTCCCGCGTGCAGAATGTGGCGGATTAAGCGGCAGTGCGCGTCCCAGTCGTCCTGTTCAATCATGGGGCCGCGCATCGCCATATAGTCGGCGGTATTCAGATACAGCGTGTCAAGCGCGACATCGCCGACATCGCGGTAGTACCTGTACAATGCGCGTTTCGTGGGCAGTTCGCCACGCGCCGCAAGCATTCTCGGACGCAGGTGGTGCTGCACCATACCGGCGACATGCTCAACACCGCGCTTGCCGAAGCGCAGCCGCGTGAGCATGCTGCGAACCATTTCCGCGCCTTCGCTGTGATGTCCTAAAAATCGAATACGCCCGGAATCTTCGACAGTCCTCGTGGCGGGCTTGGCGACATCGTGCAACAGCGCGGTCAATTTCAGAAACGCCAGCCTGTCGAAGCCATCGCTGACTTCGCCTGCGAAGTGTTCGTACATGCCGGTAAAGCGCGGCACTTTGGAGAGCAGCGATGGGTCGATATCATTCTCGTCGTCCGATTCATAGCCGTCATTCTCGTCATCGAACATCGCGTCAACCCACCTCACAGTCTCGATCTGATGATTGAGCACATCCCAGTAGTGTTCCTTAGGCTGCGTTACGCCTCTCGAATCATCCAATTCCGGCAAGACTGCGCACAATAGACCTACTTCGTCAAGCAGCCGCACACCTTCGTATGCATTGAGCGTGCCCAAGAGCCGCATTAGTTCGTCTCGAACGCGTTCCTGCGCCACTTCATTGATACGATTCGCGCGCTCCTTGATAGCATTCGATGTCTCGGATTCTAGAGTGAAGCCGAATTGCGCCGCAAGTCTTGCGCCGCGCAACAGGCGGAGGAGATCTTCATCCAATGCCACAGCAGACACCATCCGCACTACACCGTCTCGCAGGTCGCATAGCCCGCCGCACGGGTCTAACAGGCAATCCTGCCATTCGTCGCAAACAGCTGCGTTGATGGGCAGTCCTAGCGCGTTGATGGTAAAGTCTCGCCGGCGCAGTTCTTGCTCTAGCTCCCCTTGATAGGTCGCAACGTCCACGATGCCCGTAGCAGCGCTGCCATCGCTCACCGCGACGCGGGCAATCTGCCAATCGTAGTGCAAACGCACGCAGTTTCCACCAAGTGCGTTCGCAATCTCACTGCCTACCGCGTACGCATCCCTGTTGACGACGATGTCGATGTCATACACGGCGCGCCCCATTATCGTATCGCGGATTACGCCGCCCACCAGATAGGCGTCAATGCTCGCGCCTGCACTGCACCTCTCGGTGAAAAATGCCGCAAGACGCTGCACCACCGGCGGAAAGCGCATGGCGTGCGTCAAGGCGGTATAGAGGGAAATTGAGGGTGCTTCGTACATTATAGAGTGCGGGGTGTCACGCGTCCCGATGGCGAAGAGTGTGTAGCTGCGTTCGTAGCAAAGGCGCTCGCCACTATTTGAGATTTTGCTATTTGAGCTTTAATGTGGCGGGAGTGTTGCGCGAGTCTTGTTCGGGCAACCACAGACCGCTTTCACTGGCGTGCGAGGCTTGCGGCGTATCGTCGGCGTCAGTGCCATTCGTCGCGGCTGTGTCGTCATCTTGCGCAGCATCCGCATCGTCCGGCTCTGGCGCAGATTCGTCTTCTTCCACAACCTTGATGAGCTTTTCATGCGCCTCCATGTGGTCGGTGTACAGGATGCCGTTCAGGTGATCGACTTCATGCTCCATCGCTTGCGACAGCGTATCTTCAGCGCGCAGCTTCACGGTCTTAGCAGTGTGGTCAAGCGCGCGGAAGCGTATCCACGCGGATCGCGTTACGAAGCCCTTATAGCCCGCGATACTCAGGCAGCCCTCTTCGACGCGGCGCTCGCCTTCGCGCAGCGTGATTTCGGGGTTGATGTAGATGCGCGCATCATCTTCGTCCGGCAGCTGAATCACGACCACACGCCATAGTTCGCTAACCTGATTCGCCGCGAGACCCACGCCGTTCGCATCGCGCATCGTGTCAACCATGTCGTACGCGAGACGCAGCACGCTGTCGTTGATGGCGCGCACTCTCTTCGCCCTTTGGCGAAGCATGGGATGCGGTATTTGTAGTATTTCACGAATAGCCATCGTCAGCCTCGCAATGCGTGCGCTGCATGTGCAGTCCTAGGAATCGATTGCTACGGACCAAGTTGACTCAGATCGGCGCATGCATTTATCAGTTCAACACCTGATTATAGACCCACTGGTAAGTTAGTGCAAAGAATTGCGTGCTGCTGGAGGTGTATGGCGTTTCGTCTTGCCTCCTAGCCTTTCCACTCTGATATAGGAACACGAAGGGCGACTCTATGCCTTCACACAATAATCACTATTCTGGTTGTTGCACGATTATGCGCCTTTGACTAGAATTGGGGGAACACATTTTATAGCCGGAGGGAAAGCAGTATGCCGAAATTCACCACCGACAAGTTGCGCAACATAGTTCTCCTGTCACACGGGGGCGCGGGGAAGACTATACTTGCAGAGGCAATGCTGCACACCGCGGGGCACACTACGCGGGTCGGCAAAGTGGAAGACGGCACGACGGTCTCTGACTTCGAGCCTGAGGAGATTCGCCGCCAGTCCAGCTCGCAGATGTCCGTGCTCGCCTGCCCGTGGCGCGACAGCAAAATTAACATCTTGGACACGCCGGGCTACGCGGACTTTCGCGGTGAAGTCATTTCCGCTACCCGCGTAGCAGATGCTGCGATAATTGTCGTATCCGCAGCGGCGGGTGTGGAAGTTGGCACGAACCAGATGTGGAACCTCGCCAGCGAGCGCAATATGCCGCGCATAATCTTTATTAGCAAGATGGACCGCGAGAACGCAGATTTCGACCGCATCATGGCGGACATCACCGACCGATTCGGCAGGGAATGCGTGCCGGTGCAGATTCCTATCGGCGCGGAAGCCGACTTTTCCGGCGTGGTCAATCTACTAGACCCTAACGCAGATGCGCCGGGGGGCGCCGCGGACGCCGTTGAAGAAGCGCGCGAACGCCTCATTGAAGCGGTCGCGGAAGCCGATGACGAACTCGCCGACAAGTATCTTGAAGGCGAGGAAATCACACAATCTGAGATGATAGCGGGACTGAAGCAAGGCATCTTGGACGGGTTGATTATTCCGGTTCTGGTGGGCGCATCGACGAAGCAGGTCGGCACGACTGAGTTGCTTGACGCCGTGGTGGATTTCCTGCCGTCGCCGGCGGACGTCGGCAATGTAACGGCGCAGATCGCAGACGGCGCGGTGTCCATGAGCCCGGACAGCGACGGACCGCTCGCCGCGCTGGTGTTCAAGACATCGGCAGACCCGTTCGTAGGCAAGCTATCATACTTCCGCGTGTATAGCGGCACATTCACAGGCGACAGCCAGCATTGGAATGCCAACACCGGGCAGCAAGAGCGCGTAGGGCAGGTGTTCGAGGTGCGCGGCAAGGAGCAAACCGCAGTCCCTGAACTTGCATCCGGTGACATCGGCGCGACGCCAAAGCTCAACTCCGTGCTAACGGGACATACTATCTGCCTGCGCGACAACCCATTCACACTGGAAGACATGGAATTTCCAAGCCCGGTTTACCTGATGGCTGTTTTCCCCAAGTCGCAGGCGGATGTGGACAAGATGACCAGCTCGCTGTCACGCATCACGGAGGAAGATCCGAGCCTAACAGTAACGCGCGAACCGGACACGCTGGAAGTGCTGCTTGGTGGTCTGGGCGACACGCACGTTGACCTCGCCGTCGAGAAGATGAAGAACAAGTTCGGCGCGGAGATGATTTTGCAGGTGCCGAAGGTCGCGTACAAGGAGACCATCAGCGGCAGGACGCGAGTGGAATATCGCCACAAGAAGCAGTCCGGCGGGCACGGTCAGTTCGGGCATGTGTGGCTGGAGCTTGAGCCGCTGCCTCGTGGAGGAGGTTTCGAGTTCGCTGAGACCGTCGTCGGCGGTAATGTGCCGCGCGAGTATATCCCTTCTGTGGAGAAGGGCGTCTCCAAGGCGATGACCGGCGGCGCAATTGCCGGCTACCCCATCGTGGACATCAAAGCGACGCTATTCGATGGCAGCTACCACACCGTTGACTCGTCCGGCATCTGCTTTGAAATTGCAGGCGGACAAGCGCTGACGAAGGGCGTGCAATTGGCATCGCCCACGCTGCTAGAGCCGATAATGCACGTGCAGATAACCGTCCCAGACGACTACACAGGCGATATAATCGGCGACATGAATTCTAAGCGCGGCAGGATCCACGGCATGACGCCGATGGGCAACAGCACGACGATGATCGAAGGCGAAACCCCGCAGGCAGAGATGCTGCGCTACGCCACCGAGTTGCGCTCCATGACGCAGGGACAAGGCGGCTTCACCATCGAGTTCGACCACTACGAAGAAGTCCCAGCTCACCTAGTCGATCGTATAGTAGAGCAGCTGCGCGAGCGCGAAGCCGCGAGGGCGTAGCGGCGCAAGCACAACTGAAACAACGCACAAACAGAAACATAGGCGCGTCCCGCAATTGCAGGGCTCGCCTATGTTTTTGTTCGTGATCGCTCATTCCGTCCTTTCCCCTTGTCCTCCATTGACAGGGCAAGGCTAGGAAGGGGTGTCTTTCATCATCACTCCTCGTCAATAACTGCACGCCTGCTTCGCCACCATATTTCAAGCAATGCAGATGCCGCTACAGCTGCGATGGCGAATAACAGAAGGCTGCCAATTCTCATCATCAAGGTCCCGCTAGCCAGACTATTCTGCTCAACTATGGATTCTTCATTTGAAATAGCATTAGACACCGGCTCACGAAGCGGCACCACAGTAGGCGGCGGATCGACGACAATACGCAGCGGCCTGGAGGGGTCTGTTGGGTAAAACCGCACCGCTTCCGGTATTTCTGTCCTGGTGATTGGTTGATTCACTGACACTGATGCCGGCACCTGCGCGGCGTGATTCCTGATAGGAATCGGTGCTTGGTCAACGGGATTCATGTCAGCAGCAAGCACAATCTCAGATTGCACGAGCATGGTCTGCGAGGTCGATACTGATGGCGAAGTTGACGCCGTTTCCTGTGCCGCAGCAACACTGCTCGCAACAATCTTCGTAGCTGCCAATGGCGTCAATGCATGTGCCGTTGATTCAGGGCTATGCGCATGTGTGAGATTCGCGGCAGTGTCTGATACTGGCGTCTGAGTGGGCGTCTGCGGCGGCGCTGCCGTAACAGTCACACCAGTCGAAAATAACGCATTAAGCGGCGTGCTCTGAGCGGGAGCATGTATAGGCGTGGGTGTAACCGTATGTGCGGGTGTAGCCGTCGATGTGTGCGTTGCCGTAGCCCGTGCAGTTGGCGTCAGAGTCACCGTGCTAAACAATGTAGGCGTACTGCTCGGCGTAGCACTTCTAGTGCGCGTGGGAATACTGGTCCAAGTCGCGGTCGGTGTCCTGGTTCGAGTGAATGTCGCCGTGGGTGTGTGCGTTGCGGTGCTTGTGGGCATATGTGTTGCGATCATGGTCGGTGTGGGTGTGAATGTCGGTGTTGGTGTCGGGCTGCTGATAGTGAAACGCACGGTGTCGCTAATCAATGGCGAGTCTTCGCCTTCCGCTTCCACTACCAGAGTCGCGGAATAGTCGCCATGTGCAGCCTGCTCGCTATCCGGCGGGCCCCACCAGTGTCTTATACCAA
>VXRI01000062.1 GCA_009838595.1 Chloroflexota bacterium
AATGTACGCTATCTGCCCGACGTGCTGCGCTTCCTCAACGATGAGGTGACTCAGCATTCCGCCAACCGTAACTTCCCAATCCGCGTTCATGACAATTTTTGTGTTGAGATCTTCCTCGGTCAGCAGGTCAATGCACTGGAATGTCTCTTCGCGTACCGTTCGATAGTACGCCATCAGATCGTCGAGCGAAAAGTGAGGCAGGTTTGCGACTTGTTCGACAGAAAATCCAAAGCCGCTGTCGTGTTCAGGAAGACCGAGTCTTTCGTGCCAACCGTCGCGCTCCCAGACCTGTTGAGTATGGCGAATTCGGCGGTTGATGAGACCGTCCTCGACACGCGAGATATGCCAGACCACGAAGTCTATGTGGTGCGATTCGGGCGTGGGTTGGAAGCGGCGCTCTTCCTGCGTAAGCCCCTCTAACGCATCATCCAAGTCTTCCATATATTCCGCTAAGGCGGCTTTCACGATATCTCTGAAGTCCATGAACTACCTTTCGGCAAGCACTTCCAGGGGAGCCGGAGCCTCGATTTCGATGATGCCGCCGCCGATGATTTCTTCGCTCCAATAGAAGGTAACTGCCTGTCCCGGTGTTACGGCGCGCTGAGGCTCATCAAAGCGCAACTCCGCCCAATCGCCATGAGGAACAAGAATCGCGGCAGCTTCGCTCGCCTTATACCGAATCTTGGCGGTTACTTCCAGCGGCTTGTCCGGCGGCTCGCCTGCGACATAGTTGACGCGGGACGCCCAGAGTTCGCGGCACATCAGGTCCTCGTGCCTGCCGAGAACAACGCGGTTGGCGTCAGCGTCTATCGCGGTAACATACATAGGCTCGCCCGTGTTACCCTGCAAGCCAAGTCCCCTGCGCTGTCCGATGGTGAAGAATTGGATGCCTGGGTGCGTGCCCAACACATTGCCGTGCGCGTCCACCATGTCGCCCGGCTTTGGTTCAACGCGCTTCCCTACGAACTTGCGATAGTCTCCGTCCGGAATAAAGCAGATTTCCTGGCTGTCCGGCTTGTCCGCGACCGGCAATCCGGCGTCCGCTGCAATGCGGCGAATGTCAGACTTTGGGTATTCGCCTACCGGCAGCAATAGGCGGCTCAACTCCGCCTGCCGAAGCGTGAACAATACATAAGACTGGTCCTTGCCGGCGTCTCTACCCTTCAGCAGCCTTGTGCGCTTACCGTCTCTGCGGATGCGCGCATAGTGGCCGGTGGCGATGTAGTCGGCATCCATGAACAATGCACGGCGGAGCAGGAAGTCGAACTTAATCTTGTCGTTGCAAGCAAGGCACGGGTGCGGCGTGCGCCCGCGGTCGTATTCGCGCACAAAGTAATCTATGACATGCTGCTTGAACTCGCGCTCGAAGTTGACGAAGTAGTGGCGCGCGCCGATGGCATCGCACACGCGGCGGGCGTCCTGCACATCTTCTACGGAGCAGCAACGCTTGTTCAGCGGCGCGGCTGCGGCGTCTTCCTCAGACCAAAGCCGCATCGTAACGCCCACGACATCATAGCCCTGCCGCTTCAGCAGCAAGGCGGCAACGGAAGAGTCCACTCCCCCGCTCATAGCGACCACGACGCGCTTGTTGTTAGTGCTTGTATTCATAGAAAAAGCGTAGCACACGAGCGGATGGGGTTCAATGAAATTATGGCGCCGCAGCGGAGTTCAAATCTGAAAGGTCATCAATAATTTTGGCGAGGCGGATTTTCAACGCGATATGCGCTGCACAAGGGCGTCAGGACTAACCGAATAAGCACTGGACACATCTTCGCTAAAGGGCTCCTCCTTGAACTGCTTGCACCATCCTGCAAGGTACGCTCTAATTCTGGCTTCATCGCCATTCTGAACAAACTATTGTTCGAGTTCCCATTTCCCGTTCCGAACGAGAAGCCTTTAACCTTCATCCAGCCTCCGAGTGCTGGCGGATATATCCAGGCTACCGTAATGCGCTGGGCATGAAGTGGACAGTGCGCTCGAATACTTGCGATTCTTGCCCAAAATAAGTGACAGCCACGGTTTTGACGGCGACATTGAGAAGTTGCTCGGCTGCCTCACGCACTTTAACATCATCGAATTGAAGCAAAAACCTCATGCATCGCTTCAAGATTACCCACTGCGTCCATTACGAATATCCTATCCGCCATCTCCCCTACTCCTGCAACTTCCATATTATTCCATCCACCTCATTCCACCCGTTTGACCTCACCCACTCCGCAAACCTATAATATCCTCATGACACAAGCGCAACAGATTACCATGCAACCGCTCGATTATGCACGATACGCCGCCGATGTCGCCTCCGACAAGTTGGCGACTGACATCGTAGTGTTGGACATTTCAAGCATCAGCGATTTCACGGACTATTTCGTGATTATCAGCGTGGAGTCCACGCGACAGATGCGTGCGCTCGTCGAAGACCTTGAGCACGCGCTGGAGGAAAAAGGCGGCATAAGACACCACCGCGAAGGCGCGCCCGAATCCGGCTGGATGCTGCTAGACTTCGGCGATGTTGTCATCCATGTGTTCGGCGTAGAAGAGCGGCAGTTCTACGCACTTGAAGCGGCGTGGCCCGAGGCTACCGAGCTAGTCAGGATTCTATAATCCAGTCCTCTATGCCACGCTCATAGTCAATAATCTCCCCTTCGTCGAAGAAGAGCGCGAGTTCCGTCTCAGCGGATTCCTGCGAATCCGAGCCGTGAATCAGGTTCATTCCGATAGTCAGCCCAAAGTCGCCACGAATGGTGCCGGGTGTAGCCTCGACCGGATTTGTCGCGCCCATCGTGGTTCGCACCACATCCACTGCGTTCTCGCCTTCGACCGCGATGGCAATCAACGGCGAGGATGTGATGAACTGCACCAGCCCCGCAAAAAATGGCTTGTCCACATGTGCGCCGTAGTGCTCGTGCGCCAGTTCTGGGGTTACCTGCAGCATCTTCATGCCCGCGAGTTTCAGCCCGCGCCGTTCAAGCCGCGCTATGATTTCACCGCTGAGACCGCGCTGCACGGCGTCGGGCTTGATGAGTACCAAGGTTCTCTGCATATTGCCTATCGCTCCTGATTCAAGTGTTTCGCCAAGTTCGGTTCGCAGTGCTGACCTGCGAACTGCGCAGATACAGCGGTTCAAGTGTCAAGGAATCCGCCACACGTCCTGCTTGCAGTTCGCGGTAGCCAATGGACGCCAGTGTGCCTGCTCGCCGTGTTGGTGGCGCCAATTCGACGATGTTCGCGGCGGGACCGAATGCATCGCGCAGCAACCCTGTCACTTGCGCAACGCCTTCGCCGCAGATGATTGCGCCCATCGATACAAAATATGAAATCGTATCCACGAGTTCGTCATGCTCCACAACCATATCTCCGCGCGGCGCTCCATGCGAGAATATGCCGAGATACACGCGCCGTCTGCCTGCGCCGACCAGCGCGCAGACAGGACCGCCCAATTCGAGGTATGGTTGTGCCTCGATGTCCAGCGAGCCGACAGCTACCAGCGGTATATCGAGCGACATCGCCATCGCCTTCGCCGCGCTCATGCCCACACGCAGCGCACTGAACCCGCCCGGTCCGGACGCAATGTATATGGCATCGAGTTCGCTGGCGCATATACCCGTGCGCTCAAGCAGGCTCATTATGCTCGGCACAAGTTCGACGGAATGGTTGCGCTCGGAGCGCCAAGTCAGTTCGACGACTGAATCGCCATTGCAGGACAAGCCTATTGATGCAAAGCGCGTGGATGTGTCAATGGCAAGTTCCATCGTTATGCCTCGCCTTCTGTCCCACCGTTATCCGGGGCATCGTTGCCGGGCGTAGTGGCTTCGAGAGAAGATGCGCCGCCAAACTGCTTTTCAAGATCGTTCATAATCGTGTGGTATCGATTTGTGTCAGCGCTGAATGTAAGAGTGCGGGTTTGGTCGCCGGTTGACTCGATGCGAACCGTTAGGCACTCGCCTATGAAGGCATCGCTGCCCTTTTCCGCCCACTCCACGACGCACACGCCGTCGCCCAGAAAGTAGTCGTCAAGCCCAAGGTCGATAACCTCTTCGATGCTGTCGAGGCGGTACAAATCCATGTGATACAGCGTTAGGCGCGCCGCGTACTCGCAAATCAGCACGAAAGTCGGGCTGCGCGCGTACTCGTCTCCGCCAAGTCCCCACAGGATGCCCTGCGTCAGGCACGTCTTGCCCGCGCCGAGATCGCCGGACAGCAGGAACACATCGCCCGTGCGTGCGTGCGCGCCAAGAAGCCTGCCGACCGCTTGCGTCTGCTCCGGACTGCTTGTCATAAGTGAAATTGTCTGCTTCGTATCGGTTTCCATAGATGTTTTACGCTTGCCTGTCAAGCGATGAACATGGGTGTATCATGTTCGGGCATCGCATGTAGCACTGTCATTTACACATATCATTCGTGCACCATTTGTTTGCACCATTTGTACGCTGGCAGACTGCGGACATGCACGAAATATCCGTGAAGATAGAATACCAGAACAATGCGCGGGCTGGTAAGAGATTCCCATCGCGCAGAGCGGTAGGATATAGGCAATGAGAACGCTGATAGTCGCAGATGTGCACAGCAACCTTGCTGCGTTTCAAGCGGTAATCGATGACGCGGTGACGAACGGCGGCTTCGACGAGATATGGTCACTTGGAGACATCTTGGGCTATGGACCGGAGCCGTCCGAGTGCATCGAACTGCTGCGCTCGTATCCGCACAAAATGGTCGCGGGCAATCACGACCTAGGCTCGGTGGGCGAAGTATCACTGAGACGCTTCAATCCATACGCGGCTGCGGCGAATCAGTGGACAGGCAAGCAGCTCACACGCGAGCAGGCAGACTATATCCGCGCACTGCCGTTGACATTGGAAATCGGCGAGTTCACGCTGGCACACGGCAGCCCGCGCGACCCAATTTGGGAATACCTGACGACCGCCGAAGCCGCAATCGCCTGCTTCACGCACGTCGAGACATACTGGTGTCTGGTCGGGCATTCGCACCTGCCGTTCCTATGCATCCCGCGACTAGACAGCGCCGTGTTCATGGAACTGCCGAAAGATCGGCGCGTGCAGCTCGACGATAACCCGCTGATAATCAACCCCGGTTCCGTCGGCCAACCCCGCGACCGCGACCCGCGCGCCAGCTTCGCCGTGTACGACGATGCGGACAACACGATACTGCATAGGCGCGTTCCCTACGACATAAAAACCACGCAAGAGAAGATGCGCCGCCACAACTTGCCGGACTTCCTAATCGAACGGCTCGCAGTGGGGCATTAGCAGTATCGGCACGGAGAGATTAGCGCGGCACGATAACGCACCACCGCGTTTGAGTACGACATTTCAGCAACGCAGGATAAGATGCCTTAGCGGAGTTGCGAGACCTCCTGACCGAACGGTCCAACAATCAAGAACTAGGCACTGTGACGGTAGGTTGGCTAGCGCTACGCGGTTAAGACTGTTCGCTGCCATATTCTACTCGTCGTCTTCATCGAAATCTTCGACTGAGGCGGAGCCGCCGCCAAAGCCGACCCTTGGCGTATTGGCGCCGCGCGTGCTCTGCGATTTGCGGCGCGGCAGGTTGGCGATGTCGTCCTTGATGCGCTGGATATCCTCGCCTACTTCTGCGAGGCTCACTGCGATTGCCGCCACGCCGGTGTTCCGAAGGGTTTCAAGTTCGGACTTGCCGGTTTCGGCTGGCACGTTCATGATTGCGCGTTTGCGGACAATACCGCGCATCTTCTGAATGGTAAGCAACTTCTGCACTGTGAGCGGCAGCAGACCGTCTGTCGGAGTGAGCAGCGCGCAGTCGATGTCCAGTGTGCGGATAGCCCTCGCTTCGTCTTCGTCGAACTCCGGCTCGTCGAACCCGACAGCTATGACCTTGCCTAACGCGTCGTCGTTCAGCACGGCGGCGGCGGTGCCTTCCGGGTCGAAAACGATAAAGTCACAGCCGGCGTCATTTAGAGCCATAGCGTCTTCCGCGCTTGCGCTGCCTACCCTCGCCCCCCACAGCCTATCCTTGAGCGCGTCTCCAACACGGCTCGCGGCGCTGCTGTCAGATGCGTCCAGAGTAACGAGAAGCGCATCCACGGGGGAGTCTGCTAGCGCTGAATCTTCAGCAAGCTCGGTCGCGGACACGCGCCCAATGACGGCGATGTCCGGTGTTGCGGCTGCCTGCCGAGATGCCGCGAACCCAATGCCGGGCGAACTGGTCTGCGTTTTGTCCAATAGGTCGGTAAGTCTGCTCATGGGTTAACCTCTGATTTCGTTGAACAAGCGCGTAAAACGCACGAAACGATCTATGTCAGTCATTAAAACCGGTTATGATTTCAAATCAACCTGTCGATTTTCCCCTTCTGGGGCAAGGATAAGACGAACGGAAAATTATGCCCTGCTCTAGCATATAGTTCACAAAACGATGCGAATTATCGGCATATAGTTTATGGTTGTACACCTGTTCAAGTCAACGCACTTGCCAATGGCGCCGCGCGGTATTACCCTTTGACCGAATTCATAGCAAGGGAGATTTCAGTTGAGAATAGACCCGAATACATTCGAGGGCTTCAATCGTGTGCTGACTGGCGTAGTCGTGCCGCGCCCGATAGCGTTCGTGTCGAGCGTGTCGGCGGACGGCGTGGTCAACCTCGCACCGTTCTCGTTCTTCAACGCGATGGCGTACGACCCGGCGACAATCGTAATGGGCATATCGCGCAGCGCGGGCTGGAAGGCGAAGGACACGCTGGCGAACATCGAGCAGACCGGCGAGTTCGTGGTCAATGTGGTTGTGGACGACATCGCAGAGGCGATGAATAGCACCGCCGCCGAGTTCCCCGCCGATGTGGACGAATTCCAGATTAGCGGGCTTACCGCCGCGCCGTCCGAATTAGTGCGCGCGCCGAGAGTCGTGGAGTCGCCGGTGAACATGGAATGCAAACTTAATCAAGTCGTTAGCGTGGGCGACGGCACCAAGCACGCGATAGTCATCGGCGAGATAGTGCTGATGCACATCCGCGACGACATCATCAGTGGGCATCGCATCAACCACCAACGGCTGAAGCCGGTCGGCAGGCTCGCGGGCAATATGTACTGCAATACTCACGAAATCTATGAGCTAGTCCGTCCGCAGTACGACGGCGAGGAGGGTTAATTGGAAGCGAAGCAGTTTGAAGGCAAAACCCTCCGCTACATCGCCGTTGAACCGGACGGGTACGATCCAAATCGCAAGTATCCGATGATAATCCTGTTGCACGGTTTCGGCGCCCATATGGGCGACCTTGTGAGTCTCGCGCCCGCTATCGACCCTGAAGGATATGTCTATATCTTCCCCAACGCGCCGATTCCATTCGAGATAAGCCCTGGCATGACCGGCTTTGGCTGGACACATCCGCGCCGCATTCCGCAAGAGCTGCGGCGCGCCGAAGACATTGACCAAGTCGTGGATATGCTGGCATCGCTGGTCGATGAAGTCACCGAGCAGTATCTCACAGAGACCGGCCAGACTATATTGGGCGGCTTCTCGCAGGGCGGCATGATGACCTACCGATACGGCTTGCCGAATCCGCAACTATTCAAAGGATTGGCGGCGCTGAGCGGCGTCGCACCAGACGAAGTTACGATACGCAATCACCTGCCGGACGACCGCTCTCAGCCCATATTCGTAGCGCACGGCACAGGAGATACGATGATTGCGGTGCAGATGGCGAGAGACACCCGTGATTTCCTGCAAGCCGAAGGTTATACCCCCGAGTACCGCGAGTACAATATGGCACACGAAATCAGCCAACAGACGCTAACTGACCTGACGGAATGGATAAAGAAAACACTGCCACCCGCGGGTAGATAACCCAATTCGCGTTACCAAAAATCAACACGAAAAATCTGAGTGTCCGGCATAATGCACCATCACGGATGGAGGAAAGGTGCAGGCATTAGAGGCGGGGCACAACACCAAACCAATACAATAAAACAGGCTGCACAACACAGCAAAACGCACATCAATATACACTAAGGAGTAAGTGAAGTGGTCAAGATTAGAGAGAACAACATTCTGAAGAAGAACCGCGAAGGGAAGAAGGGATTGGGGCTAAGCTTGGTCTTCCCCAGCGCAGAGGCGATCGAACTGGTCGGCATGTTGGGCGAGTTCGACTTCGTGAATCTTGATGCCGAGCACGGCCTATTCACGCAGGAATCCGTGGACGCCATGGTGCGTGTAGCGGACGGCTATGGGCTCACAACAATAATGCGCGTGCCGGACAAGGGAGCGAACTTCATCAACCTCTACCTTGACCGTGGCGTTATGGGCGTGCTTGGTCCGCATGTAGAAAACGCGGAGCAAGCAAAAGCGCTCGTGGACGCCTGCCGCTTCACGCCTGAGGGTGAACGAAGTTGGGGCGGCGGAAGAGGCACCTTCTACAACGACAGCGGACTTATCGACCAGCCGGGGCTAGATCGCAGCGAGTTCATGGAGCTGACGAACAAAGAGATGCTCGTAATGG
>VXRI01000174.1 GCA_009838595.1 Chloroflexota bacterium
ATCTACAACTCGGAGCATCGCCCCATTAAGGTCATCCAAGTCGATGTAACTCATGACACGGATGAAGACAAGATTCAAAGGCTGCTCAAGCTAGGCGTAGAAACTTGTGTAGCCAAGATACGAACACACAGAGATCTGAACTCATTGATCATTACCGAAGGGGAATGCCGGAGCTCTCTCAGGCGATTCTCGCCAGACGCCGATGCCGTAAATCAGGCGGTGCCCAACATCCGACAGCGGAGCACAAACCTAATAATTCAGCGCGCCGCCGACAAGACGATCGAAGGCATGATACAAGCGCTTGCGTCGTGCAGTCCGAGGGTGCGCCGCGAATTCTACGACTTGCTCATCGGAAGCAGCAGAGTGTATGGGCGCTACCCAATATCCGAGGCGAATCCCAAATATCAGATACTCGCGGACGCCGAAAAATTGGGCAGCCAAGATTAAACAAAGCCCATAGCGTACTGTACGGCTAGGCTAAAGCCCTTCCGGGTGACGAGTGTGCCAGTCGGTCAACGACTGGTACGCCCGTGCCACCGCCAGGATGCGGTTTTCGTCATAAGCCCGTCCCATAAACTGTATGCCGGTGGGTAGCCCTTCGTCCGAGAAGCCGTTCGGCACACTTATCGAAGGCAAGCCCGCGCTGTTGCCTACCGCGCCCATCGTGTCTCGCGCCGTGCCAGCCACGACACCGCGGAAGTCCCGGTCTATGGGCGGCGCAGTGCTCGTGCCGGTCGGCGCTACCAGCGCGTCGTAGCCCTTCATCGCTTCGTCTGCAACGCGCGCTATTTTGCCGCGAATTCGCAGCGCGCGGATGTAGTCCTGCGCAGGAATCATCAGGCGCGCGTGCGGATGATGGCACTCCGGCGCGGTCAACCCTGCGACAGCGCCGCTCTCGATAAAGTCCTCGAACACGCTCGCCGATTCCGCGTTCAGAATCGTGCGCGTTGCCGCTTCGTATGGCAAGTCGGGAAACTCTATCTCTTCGATGTCCGCCACATCCGCCAGCGTGCCAAGCGCGCGCTCGAAATTCGCCGCGACTACTTCTTGCCTGCCCTCGGTTACATTCTTCAGCACCGCGAGCTTGAACCGCCGACCGACCCATGCGTGGATGTCGTAGCGATACGGCATGTCGGTCGTGGATGGGTCGTCAGTATCCGCGCCGGCAATCGCTTCAAGTACAATGCCGCAGTCGTCCGCGGTCAGGCACAGCGGACCGAGTTTGTCCAGTGTCCACGAAAGCACCATCGCGCCCTGCCTGCTGACACGCCCGTATGTCGGACGCAGCCCTGCCAGACCGCAGTTGTTCGCGGGGGATAGTATCGATCCCCAAGTTTCGGAGCCGATTGCGAATGGCACGAGTCCCGCCGCCACCGCCGCGCCGGAGCCGCTTGACGAGCCACCCGACCATGCTTCATTGCCCTCACTACCCCAAGGCGTCATCCCCGGTCCCGTGAACGATGCGTTTGGCTGCCGGTATCCCATCCCGCCGGCAATCTCGACCATCGAGAGCTTCGCTGCGAGTGTCGCCCCCGCCGCTTCGAGTTTGCGCACGACCGCAGCGTCATATTCAAAGACCTGCTCGCGGAACGGAGCGGCGCCCCAAGTCGTCGGAATGCCGCCGGATGTGGCGAGCAAATCCTTCGCGCCGTATGGGATGCCGTGCAATGCGCCCTTGTACTCGCCGGCGGCAATCTCCCTTTCGGCGCGGCGCGCCTGCTCCATCGCGCGCTCCGCAGTAACGGTGACGACGGCATTATAGCGATGCCCTATGCTCTCCAGCCGCGCGACGAATGTCTCGGCAAGTTCCACAGGCGACACCTGCCGCGTGTGCACAAGTTCCGCAAGTTCGCGTATTGGCGTGAATACCGGATTCACCGTCATTGCATACTCTCCAATTCAATCTTTGCCACATGTACCTTCCCTATACGGGAAGATGGGAAAGGTTAGGATGGGGACTATATCTAACACTGCCCATCCGAGTAACACCCGTGCAAGCCATCGTCATAGACAAGGCACTGCACCGATCACAAATGCCTTGCTATCAGTCCCTGCGATACGGCGGCACGCTGAACGGCGAATCGCCATGCCCAAGTTCAACGGCTCGCATATCCTCGGACGCCTTCACTATCGCCTTCGCCGCCTCGCCCACTTCATCGAACTCGTCCTCGCTGAGCCGGTCGCCATAGCGCTGCCGCAGGACGGTCATGATTTGCTCTACTCTAGGATGTGGTTCGAGTGATTCGTCCTCTTCGCACGTCCTGTCTGTCTCGTTAGTGTTCATGAATTACCTCTGGCGCGGTCTTGCAAATGCCCGATGAATTTGGCAATTTGGATATCAACCGCATTTCATTCATCAAGGGCATTCGAATGATTGCTCTGCTCGTCAGTGTATCTGATTTCGCCGCCGTTTTTCGATGGTGAAGGGCTGAATAGAGTGCGATGTTTCAAACATTTAGGAGATTTTCGCCCATCCTAACCTTACAGCGTAGGTCGAAGGGAGTGATGCGCCGACATATCTACAAATCTCACTGCCATAATAGCGTATCCGGGTGCGTAATGTACCAGCCGAACCAGAAGGAAATGTTTGCCGGATGCAGCGGTAGTGTGCGTGTTGGGTCGTCGCGCATGGTTAGCGAGTCTCGATTGACTTGCCAGATGGCGCCGGTGTCGTCGATTAACGTGGTGGGCAGGCTGTCGCGGGCGTTGTCAGGCAAGGTGAACTGCGTGCCTTCCGTACGGAAAGCGAGTGCGTCCGATGACAGCGCCGATGCTACGATGAGCATATCCGTGCCGCCTACGCTGTCGTTGACGACACGCGCTTGTTGCAGGGCGTCTATGGAATATGCCTTGCGCTCTTCGCCTACGGACACGCCCAGCACAAGCTGCTTGGGGGCTAGGCGTTCGTCGCGATTCCATATCGGAAACATCGTGTCCGGGTCGGCGCGGTAGGCGTGGTATATAGAGCGGCTGTCGTCCTCGCTCTCGTACATACGCGGCGCGTAGTAGCCGGTTTCGCGCGACAGCACTTTCGTGTCCGGATGCTCAGCGCGCCATTCGCCCCAAGTGGTGAGCGCGACGGGGAAGTAGTCCAATTTTGCGCCGCTGCCTACCAGTTCGCCTACTATCGGCACGCCGAGAAGCTGGCTCCAGAGCGTATCGGTTTGACGGTCGTACATCACCTTGTTGCTGCGGTAGAGCAAGCCGGATGTGCCGAATGAGGTCGGTTCACCGTTGACCTTCGCGGAATACACGATCCCGCTATTGCACAACGTTCACCACGCCAGCGAGATTGGTTCGCCGCCGATAGTGTCGTTCACCATTTCGTGCCCATTGATGATGCGCAGTGGGTAGGCGCGCGTATCGCCGTTGATGGACACGCCGAACACTCTATCGTCGTCTCGCAGATAGTCCGCCGCGTCCGAAGTCAGCAGCTTCGGCGCGTATATGTCCGGTATGCCGTCCGTAATTACGCCGCCCCAGACAATCTCGGTTGGGTCAACGGTAATCTGCCCTTCAAGCGCAGGACGGAGGAAGCGCGCGAATTGCGGGTATATCTGGTACAAGATGTCTATCTTCCAATCCAGGTAGCCGTCCGGCGGCGGGTAGTCTGCGCTGTTCCTGCCCAGCCATTCCATCCACTGCTTCCAATCTTCGCCGCCGTACTGCTCGCCGGTCAGTTCGCGCAAGACTTCGGCCGACGCCTCGCGCGCGTTCGCCGTGGACTGGTAGCGCATGGATTCTATCAGCACCGGCACCATCGACTTGTCGCCGTTGAGCCGCACTTCTTCGAGCGCGTCATAGGTGCGAGCGCTGGTCATCCCAAAGCCCGGAAACACCTTGTACATCGCGCGGTCGGAGTCGTATGGTATCGGCGTGGGCTCAGGCGTGGACACGGCAGTTGGCGTCATCACTGCTGCTGATGGCGTGGAAGTTGGACTAGGCGTCGCTAATTCGGCGGCAGGCAATTGCGTTGCGGGCGATTCGACCGGCGGTGATATAGGCGCGGGCGTCGGTTCGGCGGCGCAGGCAACTACCGTGATTAGCGCCGTTGCGAGCGCGGAAGTTAGAACGCTGATTGGCGTTATTCTCGAGGTTAGTGGCACGTTACATCCTTACGGTCTCACTTCTAGTCCTTCATCTATAAGATGTGCGGTTGGGCAAAACGATAGCGCGTGTCCATTATTTCCCCCATCCTTACCACAAGCCTTACTTACCACAAGAGAAGATAATTATACGAGAAACGGAGGCGTAGTAATGGCAGAAGTTCAATTCTACACTTGGGCACGATGAAGCACGTGCCGCAAGGTGAAGGCGTCGCTTTCACAGGACGGGACAGAGCTTGATGAGCGTGATTTCTTCAAGGACGGGTTCACGGAGACAGAACTGCGCGGGCTGTTGGGAGACACGGACCCGGCAGATGTGTTTTCGTGGCGCAGTCCTTCGGCGCGCAAGCTAGGGCTTGACCGTGCCACGGTG
This sequence comes from Chloroflexota bacterium, assembly GCA_009838595.1. Lineage (GTDB taxonomy): Bacteria > Chloroflexota > Dehalococcoidia > Lucifugimonadales > JADFKI01 > Bin90. The sequence goes on from VXRI01000174.1 coordinate 4,480, forward strand.
CCGGCGGACGAATTGATCCGCCTGATGCTGGACGAGCCACGCCTGATACGCCGCCCGCTGATAAATGTCAACGGACGGCTAATCGTAGGCACGGACAAGAAGGCGATGGCAGAGGCGTTTGGATAGAACTACATTCGGCGAAATCCCTTCCCTCTTAGCGGGGGAAGGGAAGGATAAGTGAAAGAACGCCTCGCCCTACTGCGGCGCGCGTTGCGAATTAAGGCCGCACCGCGCGCTTCTCCCTTTCTGCCAGTTTGTGCAGCATTGGCTGGGCTAGCTTGACGAAGGTGCATGCCAAGCGGCGAGTTTCGCGCGGGTCTATCAGGTCCACGACATCGCCTCGGTAGGCTGCCCGGAAGGGCGAGCGCAGTTTCAGCAGGCGCCCTTCTATCATCGCGCGATGTGCCTCCGGGTCGGGCGCGTTCTCGATTTCACGGCGATACGCAGCCGCCACGCCGCCTTCGATAGGTATGCCACCCCACTCGCCGGCGGGCCAGCCGAAGCGCAGATTCAAGCCATCCGGATGCCCTAGGCTGTGCGCCGCGTCCGCTGCCACACCGTACGCCTTGCGGATGTTGAACTCTATCTTCGGCACTTTCGCCTCGGCGCTGGCTATCAGCGCGCGGATACCGCGGCGCATCGTGGCGATTCGCTCAGCGTGAGAGCCGAGCATGAAGCCGGGCATGTCCAAAAATATGACGACCGGCAGGTTGAACGCGTCGCACAGGTCAACGAAGTGCGCGTATTTTTCCGCCGCCCAGCCGTCCATCGCGCCGGCGAGCTTCATCGGGTCGCTGCCGATTATCCCCACGCTGTAGCCGTCTAGCCGCGCGAATCCGGTGATTATCGAACTCGCCCAGTGGCGGCGCATCTCGAAGAACTCGCCATTGTCGACGACCAACTTTATCAATTTGCGCGGATCGTATCCGCGGCGCCTGATTGGTGGGTGAATGTTCAGCAGTTCTTCGGGGCGGCGGTCCGGTGGGTCTCCGGTCTCCACACGCGGCGCTACATCATTGGTCGTGTTCGGCAGGTAGGATATAAACGCCTTTATCTGCTCGAAGGCGTCCTCCTCAGACTCGGCTACATTGTCAACCTGCCCGCTCTCGTGAACATGCCGCTTGTAGCCGCCGAGTTCTTCCTTGTCCATCTGCTCGCCGATTGCGCGGCGCACAACCGGCGGGCCGGACGGGAATATCTGCGACTGCTCTTTGACCATAACGGTGAAGTGCGACATCAGCGCGAACGCAGCCGGCGCTCCCGCGACCGACCCCATAATGCCAGCCGCGACCGGCACGCGCTTCATAAGTTCAACGCCCTTCCACCATAAGTCGCCGCCGGGCAAGCCCATGTGCCCTGCCGCCTCGTCCGCCTTCGCGCTGTGCCCGACACCTTCTACGAGCTGGATGTATGGGATGCCGTACTGCGTGGCGAGTGGCTGCGTGAACTGCCGCGAGTGCTTGCGGACATTGTGCGGACTGCCGCCGGATATGGTGAAATCGTCGCCGCCGATAGCGACCGGACGACCGTCAATCTCGCCAAGCCCCATCACATAGGCGCCGGGCGTGAACTCGACCATATTGCCTTCGTCATCGAACTCGGCTGCGCCAACCATCGGCCCGGCTTCGAGGAAACTGCCGGGGTCAACCATCTTCTCAATGCGCTCGCGGATAGTGTAGCGTCCGCCGCTGTGCTGTCGTTTCACGCGCTCGGGCCCGCCTAGTTCGGCGGCTAGACCTCGCACGTACTTCATATCGTCGATGGCTTGCTCCCACGGCTCACCGGGCTTCCACATATCGCGGTTCTTATCGATTGGCATCTTCTGTCCTTTCAGTTATTTGCCATACCGAACAACGCAAATAATTTGAAATCGGAGGCATGCCCCTATCTGCGCTGCGCCGAGAATGACAATTGACGGAGGCTTACCCCCAGCCCAAGCGGGGCAGCACATCGCCGTACCGCGAGAGCGAGCCTATCAGGTCCGTGGTGTACAGGCCTGCTACGAAGTCCGGATGCACCAACGCCACATGGAGTGCGCCGATGTTTGTCGCCACGCCGCGCACTTCGGTGGCGTCGAGCGCCTCTTGCATCAGCCATATCGCTTCGTCTCTGGTGTCGCCCCACGATATGAACTTGGCGATCAGCGGGTCAAAGTACGGCGTTACGACATCGCCTTCTCGGAATCCGCTGTCGATGCGCAGGTCGGGCATGGTGGGCAAGCGGAGTGTATCAAGCGTACCGGGCCATGGGATGAATGTGCGAGGATCTTCGGCGTAGATGCGACACTCAACCGCGTAGCCGTTCAACGGCACATCGTCCTCAACGGACAGCGGCAGACCGGCTGCGGCGCGGAGTTGCTGTTCCACGATGTCCACGCCGGTGACCGCCTCCGTGATGCCGTGCTCTACCTGAAGGCGTGTGTTCGCCTCAAGAAAGAACGCCGAGTAGCTATCGTCCACGAGGAACTCGAAGGTGCCGGCGCCTGCATAATTGGTGGCGCGCGCGGCGTTTTCCGCCCAATCCACAAGAGATTGGCACACGGAGGGTGGCAGGCTAGGCGCAGGCGCTTCTTCGATGACTTTCTGATGCCTGCGCTGCGCGGAGCACTCGCGCTCCCACAGATGGCGCGTGTTGCCGAGTTCGTCCGCGATTATCTGCACTTCGATGTGCCGCGTAGGCTTGACCAGCTTCTCGAAGTACACTAGGTCGCTGCCGAAAGCACGGAGTGCGGTCGAGCTAGCGCGTAGAACTGCGTCGTGCAGCCGGTCCGGGTGTTCCACCATCTGCATGCCGATGCCGCCGCCGCCGTCGTTCGCCTTGACCATCAGCGGAAAGCCTATCTCGGCAGCGCCGGCGTCCACGCTTGCCGGGTCAGCCGCGTTGACATTGACGCCGGGCAGCACTGGCACGCCGAGCGAGTCCATCTTCTCGCGCGCTTCCCACTTGTCCGCCATCAGCCGCGCGAGTTCAGGTCTCGGGCCTATGAAGACCACGCCGTGCTTCGCGCACTGCTCGGTGAGCGCGTAAGACTCGGACAGGAAGCCGTAGCCGGGATGTATGGCATCCGCGCCGCTTCTGACCGCTATATCGACAATCGCCTCTGCGTCTAGGTACGACATGGCAGGCGTCTCGCGCTCCGGCAGTTCGTATGCCTCGTCCGCGAGTTCGGCATGCAGCGGCACGCCTTCCGCCGATGTATAGACCGCAACCGCGCTCACGCCGATATTACGGCAGGTCTGTATGATGCGACAGGCAATCTCGCCCCGATTCGCAATGAGAACTTTACCGAACACTGCCCGTTCACTCCTCAAGAATCAGCATCACATCATCTTGCGATATGTTCTGGTTGTTGCGAACGCGAATCTCTTTTACCACGCCGTCGTAGTCGGATAGAATCTCGTTCTCCATCTTCATGGACTCGATAACGACCAGTACATCGCCGAACTCGACGGTATCGCCGACCGACACGCTTATTTCGACTATGACTCCGGTTATCGGTGATTCGACTGGTATATCTGCCAACCCACTTTCACCTCGTTAAGAAAATAGTACCTGCTAGTTTATCAAGACTGTGGAAGGGATTCACCTTAACAAGTCCTGTGTATGCTGTTAGTTGCTGCCAAGTGTTGACTAACCGCTGCCCAATAATTCGTTAAGTATGTATTCGTTATGCGCTCCCAGACGCGCGGACGGTCGCCAATTTTGCTTGGGCAGTCCGTCCGTGATGATAGCCTGCCCCGGGTAGGTTTTGCGTCCTACATCCGGTTCGTCCAGCGATACGAAGAAGTCACGCGCTCTCAGGTGCGGGTCTGCGAGCATGTCCACGCTGCGATGCACCGCGCCGGCCGGCACGCCTGCCATTTGCAGCGCGTTCATTGCTGCTACGGCATCGCAGGCGCTTGTCCACGCGGTTATGATGTCGTCCAGCGCGCCTTCGTTAGCCGTACGAGATGCTACATAGCCGAAGCGCGC
>VXRI01000305.1 GCA_009838595.1 Chloroflexota bacterium
TATGTCGTCATTTTAGAACTATGATGTGGATGTCTTTCTCGTGGCATCAAACGCGCATTATGTCCATCCTGTATATCGATGCTAATTTCACCGCCGCCCGCCCAACACTGATATAATTTGCCGTCAGACGACATTCGCACACAATACGCACAGGCGACATTCGCAAGACAAGGACGAAACATGCTAATCTCGTTCACGGCGCCGTACGCTCTGAAAGCCACGCTTTGCGGTGGTCAGGCGTTCCGATGGCGCGATGAGGGTGATGGCTGGTTCGGCGGCGTGATATTTGGCAATGCGGTCAGGATGCGCCGCGTCTATGATGGCATCGAGTTCACGAGTTCACCGGACAGCGAAGCATCGCTAGAGCCGCTTGTGCGCGACTATCTGCGAGTGGACGACGACATGGATGCAATATACACAGCGCTGAGCGAAGATGAGCATCTTGCCGGCGCGGTTGAGCAGCATCGTGGGCTGCGTGTGCTGCGCCAAGAGCCTTGGGAGTGCTTAGTTTCGTTCATCTGTTCAGCTAATAACAACATCCCGCGCATCACGCAGAACGTCGAGGATATGGCGGCAAACTATGGCAGTGTGCTGCCACAGTTTGCTATGTCGCCGGTGGATAATGGCGATTCGGGTATGGAGTCGGATATCAGCAGAAGCACATTCCCGCCTCCCGGCGCACTATGCGATGCTGGTGAGCAAGCGTTGCGCGGCCTGAAGTTGGGCTTTCGCGCGCATAACGTGATAGGGGCAGCGCAAGGGATTGTCGCGGGCGACGGTCCGGATTTGTACGCGCTAAGAGAGTCAGATTACGACCACGCACTCGCAGAGTTGGTCAAGTTGCGCGGAGTCGCGGACAAGGTGGCGAACTGCGTGATGCTGTTCTCATTGGACAAGCCGCAGGCGTTCCCTGTGGATGTGTGGATAGTGAAGGCACTGCGAGACTGGTATCCGGACGCTCCCGTTCCTCCGCCACTAAACCGCAACGGCAACAAGTCCGCGCCCACCGAAAAGCAAAAGCGCGAGATGCGCGAATGGGCGCTGGAACGATACGGCAACCACGCCGGCTACGCCAACCAGTACATGTTCCACCACAAGCGGTGGCTTGACCTATCGGTGCAGTAGGCGGCGCTTTTAGTCGCCCAAGTCCTCGAAGGGCAAATCACTATCAGGGATTCCCCGCTCTTTCGCCCAGGCGCGCATCTTGGCGCGCTCTTGCTTAACGCCTTGCTTAACGCCTTGCGTGATGCCCTGTTGCGTGGCTTTCGCCAAAATCTCCCTCTTCTTTGCCTCTCGGATTGCCTTGCCTTTTGCGAACATAATTCTCCCCCAATCGAATAAAGCTGCCAATGGTACGACGAACGCCCAGTAAAGCCGTGTTGCTGCCATCTCGAACCAAAGGTACAGCAAGTGTTCGCTGCCCGAAAATATGTGTAGGATTGCTACACTGACGAACCCTACAACCACGAACCCTGTCGCCTGCACTCCAACTCCGCGGTCCGACAATCCCAGTTCGTCTGTGTACTCGATATTCTCTGTGCTCATCTTACTACATTCACCGCCCTCTTACATTTCTTTGAAGCCATTCCGGCTTTTTTCTAGGTCTTGTTGACATTTCACAATTACATCTCGTCATTCCTGCAAAAGCAGGAATCCAGTGTCTGCAAGCAGAGTTAATGAGACAAAACGCCACATTGTAGTGAGATTCTCGTCATCCGTAAGAAGGGAAGGGCTATTGGGACAGGTGGCTGCGGACGATGTCGGAGAGTTGGTATAGGCTGCAATCTACGCGGCGGGCTGGAGGTAGGGAGCGTAGGAAGGCAGAGCCGTAGCGGCTGCCGGTTACTCTGCCGTCCATGATTATGACCACGCCTCTGTCGGTTTTGGTGCGTATGAGGCGGCCGAAGCCCTGCCGCAGACGCAGTATCGCGCGGGGCACGCTATACTGCATAAAGGCGTTGTCGTACAACTCGGAGCGCGCCTGAAAGACCGGCTCGTTGGGCACATCGAAGGGCAGCTTGGCGATTATCAGGGCGCTGAGCGCATCGCCGGGCAGATCAACGCCCTCCCAGAAGCTGGCGGTGCCCAGCAGCACGGCGCGCGGGTTCTGCATAAAGCGGCGCACGATCTGAGCTGGCGGACCATCATTGCCCTGCTGCAAGACCTCTATGCCACGTGCCTTCAGGTCGTTCTTGACGTTGGAAGCCGTTTTGCGCAGCGCGCTGTACGATGTGAAGAGCGCCATCGAGCGTCCATCGGCGGCGATAGCGGCATCCTTGATAGCGCTGTCCAGCGCGTCTTGGTACGCACGAGAATTCGGCGGGGGCATGTCATTCGGCAGGCAGAGCGCGGCGACATTTGGGTAGTCGAAAGGAGAGCCTAGTAGCAGCTCGCGCGCGTCTTTGAATCCGGTGCGCTCTACGATGTGATTGAAGTTCTGCTCTGTGCTGAGTGTCGCGCTGGTCATTATGACGCTGCGGGTCTGCGAGAATATCAGGTTGTCCAGATGTTCCGCCACATGCAGCGGCGCGGCGTGCAGCGACAAGTCTTGGCGCTGTGCCGACAGCGTGAGCCAGTAAATTGCGTCATCCTCCGGCGCGACCACGAATTCGTGCAGATTGCGGCGCAGCGTGTCGTTCGTCTGTGTTGCGTCGGCAAGATCGTTCATCAGCGATTCGTAGTTGAGCAAGCCCGCTTCGTCCATGCCTTCCAATGCCTTGTGCAATTTCCCCAGCAGATTGCCCAGCTCGAGAAGCGCAAGGTCTGCGTTCTCCCAGCCGATTTCGATCTCGGACCACTTCGGATTCGCCCGCATGCCCTTTGTAACGCGAACCTGCTGCGCGTATGCCGGCTGGTGGCGTGCGTTGTTCGCGGGTTTCACCATCGTTCCCATTTGCGCCAAAGTACGCGGTACGTAGTCGCGCACGCGGGGCATCAGCCTCGCAATCTCATCGACGACCGTATCCACGGTTTCCCTGCGGTCTATAACATCCGACAGCGCGGTGCGGAATGCCGTAGTTGCCTGATTGGGCAGCCCAGTGTCGCCACTCAGATTCTGAAAATGTTCGCCGAAGCGCGCCTGCGTCAGCTCGAAGCCGAGATGCTTTGTGGCTTCCTCTTCGAGATGGTGCGCCTCGTCGATGATTAGCACATCGTAATCAGGGATAATCGTTCGCCCGACAAGCGCGTCCGACAAAAGTAGCGCGTGGTTGACGATAATCAGGTGCGACGCGGCGGCGCGTTCACGGGCGGCGCGCAGGAAGCAGACGCTCTCATTGCGCATGCAGCCACGCGCGTTGTTCGCAGACAGCCTGTCCCATGGCGCGGCTGCATCGCGATGCCCTAAGTTGATTTCGGCGCGGTCGCCACTCTCGGTCGATTGCAGCCATAGCATAGTCTTGGCGAGCAATCGCGCCTCTTCGGATGTCGGTTCAGAGGCGTACATCGCGTTCCAGCGGCGCATGCACAGGTAATTCGCGCGTCCCTTCAGCGAGGCGAAGCGCAACTCGTCTTCGTCGCCGTCTTCCGCAAACTTCAGCGCCTTGACGAGAATGGGAGCATCTTTGTTCAGCAGCTGCTCTTGAAGGTTGATGGTGTTAGTGGAAATGACCACGCGCTTGCCGTTAGCGAGGGCGTAGAGCGCGGCAGGCAGCAGGTACGCGAGCGATTTGCCCACGCCGGTCCCGGCCTCGATGATGATGCGTTCGCCATCGTTGATAGCCTCCGTAACCGCCTGCGCCATCTGTGCCTGCTCGGCGCGCGACTCGAAACCTGCCAGCGCGCGCGAAAGCTTGCCGCCTTCGTTGAACATCGCAGCGACCATATCCGAATCGATGGGCTTAATTCGCTCGTTCTCTTTCAGCGCACCTCCGCTTTGCAATCTTTGGATGATGCGCTGCATATCCAAGCCGTTCAAGCCGATTTTAGACTCGTCCTCATCTGAACCTGCATCCTGTATAGACGCATCGGACGATGTCGCCGTTGACGACACAATCGTCGAATATCCGCCTGAAAAGACGCGCGGATTTGCGGAGATGCTATCGAGTAGATACGACAGCGACCAGCCCGACGAATGCGCGATACGCTGCATGGCGGCTAGGGTCATGGGGTCGAGTTCAGATGCGTCTTGGAGCAGGCTGAGGAATAGCATCTTGGCGGAGATGGCGTCGTCGAGGGCGCGGTGCGGCCGCCTGTCGTGCGGGAAGTCTAGGCGCTGCGCTAATTGTTCCAGCGCGTAGCTCGGTTCGTCCGGTCGCAGAACATACGCGAGGTCGTATGTATCCACGACGGGGTTCGGCAAATCGATGCCGCTGTTTAGCAGGAAGGCGAGGTCGAAGCCTGCGTTGTGCGCGATGAGGGGCACAGTCCCAACGAAAGAGACGAATTCAGGCGCAACGCGATCGATGGCGTCCGCACGGTCTAGCTCGCGCTGTTGAATACCGGTCAGCGCCGTGATGAAAGGGGATATTCTCCGCCTCGGGTTCACCAAGCGCTCGAATGTGTCGAGCGTTTTATCGCCCTGAAACTTGGCAGCACCAATCTCGATAATAGTATCGCCTCTATCGGCGTTCAGTCCGGTCGTTTCGAGGTCGAAGGCGACCCATACATCGTCAAACGGGTCGGTGTGGATTGAAAGCAAGGGCGTCTTCCTAGCAGATTGCAAGAGGATATAGCGGCATTAAGCCGAGCGCAGTATAGATTGCGCTATATCATCAATGCTACCAGAGATTAAGGTTAGGCGCACATACTTTCTGGTACATGTTTTGGGGAATATGAAGGCGCGGGTAAACCAGGACATGGGGCGCGAACGGAGGCTATGCTTCAACCAACGCTGTTCCTCGCCTGCGGGACAGCCGCCGGTCGAACGTGTGCAGGGGCTGCGCCCCCACTCGGTTCGCAGCGGCGAGAGTCATGAAGTCGGAGAAGCCTACGCCTCCCTGACGGTATGCTATGGCGCATTGGGCAATATCTACGATATACAATGCGTTATTCATCTTAGCAATGCGATTATTAGTTTTCCAATGCCCATATTTGCGCCCTATATGCTCCTCGGTTGTGCGTAAAGTCAGAACAATCTAACATGGACGGACTGACAACTGTGTGGCTAACATCGATTAACAGGATAGACAGGGTAGAGGATAAGCGAATGACTGCACCAAATTCGGGGATGGTGAGCGGCAGTGAGCTGATTGGAAGGGCGTTGGCGCTTGAAGGCGTGAAGAATGTGTTCACGATTGCAGGCGACCATGTGCTGCCCGCGCTTGATAGCATGGCGGATATGGGTTTTCGCTTCGTGGACACGCGGCACGAGCAGGCGGCGGCACATATGGCGGACGCTTGGGGCCGCATTACCGGAGAGCCGGGCGTGGCGATGTACACTACGCCGGGCTTTTCCAACGCAATACCCGGCCTCGCCAACGCGCAGCACTCGGAAAGTCCGCTGCTGTCCATCAGCGGCTCTGCGGAACTTGCTGAGCTGGGACGCGGCGCGATGCAAGAGATAGATCAGGTCGGCATGGCGCGCCCCGTATGCAAGGGCGCGTGGATGGTTACCGACACGCGGCGCATCCCGGACATGATAGCGCATGCCATTCGCGTGGCGTACAGCGGGCGACGCGGGCCTGTGCATCTGACCATTCCGGTTGACATTCAGCAGAACATGGTCAGTGAAGACGAAGTCGCGCTCTACGCGCCGAACGAATATCGTGGCATCGGTGCGGCACAGGCATCCCAGGCGGACATCGAGCAAGCGATTGCGATACTGCATGCCGCCGAGCGTCCGGTCATCGTCGCGGGCAGCGCAGCGGCGTACTCGCGCTCCGGCGAGGCGATGCAGGCATTCATCGAGACGACACGCATCCCGCTGCTGACAGAGGGAGATGCGCGCGGTCTGGTGTCGGACGAACATCCCTACTGCCTAGGCTTCTTCGACCAAGGGCTTAGCCAAGCGTCGCGTAAGATACGCGATGCGGACGCCGTGCTGATGCTCGGACGGAAGCAAGACCTGATTATCGGCTACGCAATGGCGCCGACGATAAGCGTGGATGCCGCCATCATACAAGTTGATCCGTCTGAAGCGGAAATCGGGCGCAATCGCGGGGTGGCGGTGGGAATCGCCGGCGATGTCGAAGCCACGCTGCGGCAACTCACGGCGGAGGCGGGCAAGCATGTGTGGTCAGACTTGCCATGGCTTAATGAACTTCGCGCAGAGCGCAGGGCTTGGCAGGAGCACCTAGAATCACTGGCAGTGCCGGACGCGCCGATGCATGCGATGTTTGTGCATCGCACCGTGATGCAGCAGCTGTCGCCGGACGACTACCTGATATTCGACGGCGGCGACTACTGCCATTTCGCGCGCGCGTACCTGCCTGCGCGGTTTCCAAAGAGCTGGCTGTATGTGACACCGTCCGGCATGCTTGGGCACACGATACCGACCGCGCTCGCGGCGAAATTGGCGCATCCGGACAGACGGGTAATTGCGTTCAGCGGCGACGGCGCATTCGGCTTCAACGGCATGGAGTACGACACGGCGGTGCGGCACAACCTGCCGTTTGTCTGTGTGATGGGTAACGACTCCGCGTGGGGCATCGACCGGCAGATTCAACTCGGAGTGTACGGCAAGCCCGTTGCCACTGACCTGCTGCCCACGCGCTACGATCAAGTTGTGCGTGGACTAGGCGGGCACGGTGAAATCGTAGAGAACCCGGAGGAACTTCATTCCGCGCTCGAACGCTGCCTGAAACTGGAACGCCCCGCGCTCATCAACGTGCAAGTGCAGCGCCAAGTCAGCCCGCGTGGCCAGTCCGCCATCAACCGCTGGAAAAGCCACACGATAGTGCCGATTTAGCGCATATGGGCTCTTTCCAGGCCTGTCCATGCCCAAGCCTAAAATGACAGGGCGGGGAATTAACATCGATGGACAGGATGAGCAGAACGAGCCGGATGGGGATGAACCGCGCACGATGCACGCACTTACAACCTGAGAAATAAGGTGCTATATTGAGCAGCGACATACAACTTAGCGTCGTGGACCAGTCGCCGGTGCGGAAGGGCGGCACGGCGCGAGACGCGCTGACGGAAACTGTCGAATTGGCGCGCGCCGTCGAGCAGTTGGGATACCGCCGCTTTTGGGTTGCGGAGCATCACAACTTGGCGAACTTCGCGGGGACTAGCCCGGAAATCCTCATCGGGCAGATTGCCGCGAGCACGCAGAGCATTCGCGTAGGTAGCGGCGGCGTGATGCTGCCACACTATAGCGCGTTCAAGGTCGCCGAGGTGTTCCGTATGCTGGAAACGCTCTTCCCCGGCAGGATAGACCTCGGCATCGGGCGCGCGCCGGGCAGCGACCAGATTACGGCGGCGGCGCTGTCGTATCCGCGTCCGCAGCTCGATGTGCGCCACTACCCAATCGTTGTGCGCGATCTGCTGAACTTCCTGCACGACACTGTGGATGACGAGCATCCCTTCGCGTCGCTGCACGCCGGTCCCGGCAAGTTTACTACGCCCGAAGTTTGGCTGCTCGGCTCGCGTGCGGACAGTGCGGCGATGGCAGCAGAGATGGGCTTGCCGTTCAGCTTCGCGCACTTCTTCGGACTGGCGACAGAGCACGGGCCGGCGATCGCCGAGATGTACCGGCAGAACTTTCAGCCGTCAGAGTATCTATCCGAGCCGAAGGTGAATGTCGCGTTGCAGGTGTTGTGCGCCGAGACGGACGAGGATGCGCAGCGAATCGGCGCGAGCCGCAATCTGTCGCGAGTGCGCTCGGTGCAGAACATCCGCGAAGGCGTACCGCCCATCGAAGAGGCGCTCGCATACGAATACCGCCCCGACGAATGGGCGTATCTGTCGAAGCTAAAGGAAAGTTACATCGACGGCACGCCCGAATATGTGCGCGACAAGATAGAGGCGCTCGCGGACATCTATGACACCAACGACATCGGCATCGTAACGATATGCTACAGCTTCGCCGACCGCGTGCGCTCATACGCACTGGTCGCAGAAGCGTTCGATATGACGCCGCCAGCGACAGATACGCCATAAGGCTTTCCCATTCGCAGAGGCTTACAGAAGGGATTGCGGACAGAGGATTCGCAATGGTGACCGAAATTACCGAAATCCAGGATACTACGCAAGTGAACGCGGCTATCGCCGCGATGGCGGCACGGCTGCGCGACGACTACGGCGCGGAGGCGGTGATTCTTTACGGCTCGCGGGCGGATGGGAGCGCGCGTCCGAACAGCGACATTGACTTGATGATTATCAAATCGGATGCGCCGCAAGGCTTCTTCCAGACATTCGAGGAAGTAAACTCTGTCCTGTCGGACATCAAGGGCCGTCTTTCTCTGGACGCCCGCGTTTATGCACCTGAACAAGTCGAGAGAACACTCGCGATAGGCGACCATTTCGTGC
>VXRI01000210.1 GCA_009838595.1 Chloroflexota bacterium
CCCTAAGAGTGCCATGCATGAATGAGAGAGCCATGAATGCGCGCTTCGTTTGAGCTGAAAGCGGTGCCTTCTAATAATGCCAACGCACATCAAGGAGCCATATCGAAAATGCTTGACGTTAGTATCATCGAATTACTTAGAAGTTTCGTGTTTATATCTCTGTTAAATGTCCCACCAGTCATCGCAGGCATAATCATCGTAAGGCAGACGCACCAGAAGCGTATGTTTCGAACGTTGGGGTTGGTGTTAATAGTGCTGAACGGACTGTACATGATTTTCGCCACGAGCGCTATTTTTATTTTTAGCGGAGCTTTTTTCGGAGGTGTCGAAATAGGATCTTCCAGAGGGCTAACAGAGTACATCGCAACACCAACAGATGTCCCATAACACCCAACATCACAGTAAGCGGAGACAGCCGTTAGGCTCTACAACCTAATGGCTGTTTCTGCCAATCAGGAGGAGACGGAGTAATAAGGATGCTGCTATTGCCGCTGCTGATACTATCCATCTTCATGTTAGTGCTAGGCGTAGTTTTGGTCAGACGAAGGAAGGACAATCTATTGCTCTTGGCGATGGGAATTACAACAATCGCGCTGACTAGCTCTTTCTTGGCACTTGGCGCGCTAATGCTTGCTGCGATATTCGCTCTATCGTAAGGGGTATTGTTCCGTAAAGTGGTGTAGGAATTGATGGACTAGGCATAACTGCCGACGGCAAGCTTCTATTCCGTCTATCCCTGCCATTCGCACGCCCATCATGACCACATCCGGGGAAAGCCGCTCCACATTGGCGAGGGCAGACTCCGCGGTGCCGTAATCGCCGACCACCGCCAAGTCTTCCTCGGCTTCGGCGACAGTCCTCAGTCCGATTCGCACCAACTCATGGTCATCGACAATCACCAGTCTAATGGCTTTCACTCCCGTACCTCTCGATCGCTCATGCAAAACGCCATAATACTAAAATCGGCGTATTCCTAAACGCCGCCGCCGATTATACACCATCGCCCCGTTCCTGCCACCTAGCCGCCACAAGTCTCGCAATAGTCCGAATGTACCATAAGGCATAGTCCATTCGGACTATACGCATAGTACGTCGCGCCCGCAAAAATAGTACATGAAATAGTCCATTTGTAATATATGCAGAACTCCAAACTGCGATTACGCTTGCCCGCATCGGTTGCGGCTTGAAGTAGCAGAAGAGGATGGGCAACTATGGTCAGACACAGTATCGGCATCTGCCTAGCGCCGGGCCGACGGCAGAACTAACAGAATTGACGACGGCTCGGTGCTGGAACCAACAACTCAGAGAGAATAATCCCCAGAGTCTTGGATAAGGAGTGTTATAATGACTACGCGCATAACTGTCTCTTTGTTGCTCATTGCAGTGCTGCTTACGGCGGCTTCGGCGACGGTGTTTGCTGACGGTCCGCCAGAGGACGAAAATGAACCTGTTGACCAGCAACAGGTGGAGACTCAGGAAACCGCATCCACACCCAAAAGTAGGGATGTAGGGGGCGCCGAAGCTATGGGGCTATGCCTATACCAGACCCTAGCGGACTGGCCTCACTATTCAAGGTCGGATGTGTCGGCTCATGGTTACTGGAAGATCCTTCCCGGTGGTGACTGCCCAAGCCGTGCCTGGGTTACAATTTGGCTGTACGAATGGCAGTGTGATGACGATGACGATTGCGACTGGGAGCAGATTGGCAAGGACAGACAGAGGGTCAGGGCAGGCGGAGGGCATGGGAGGCGAGCAACTGCTCGCGCCAGATGCGGATACGGACGCGCATGGACCGGATTCCGCGCTACCGTGGACGTGGATATACCGGGGGTGATTGATCCGCCAGACCGATACTCGGTCAACGTAAATGTTGATTGTCGAGTCTCGTCAAGCGGCAGACGATACGATGACTAGCCGGGGTTAGAGAGGAGAGTTTTGATGGCAACAGTCTTTGTTGAAGCGTTTGGACGCTTCCTGTCGGGAGGCTACCATCCTGATGAAGACCTTTACAGCGTATTTCGCGCTCGCTCCGTGCTTATGGGGTGGTACACTCCACCGCAACGCAAGCCATCCTCTCTTTCACCGGTCTTCTGGAGAATGGAAGAAGCCGACCTATGCGAACAAAATGATGCCCCCAGGATTGCGACGGCGCAGGTTGGGCTTGAGGCCGGGGTGCCTATCGTCATTGCTCTCCCCGCCCTGATTCAATGTTTCGACGACTCCCTGCGCCGCTTTGGCGCAGTGGAGTTGTCGGGATACCAAGTAACGGCGAGCGGACTTGAAGCCATGCAAGAGTCGGCGCCCTTCCATCTCCTCTTCCATCTCTTTGAGATGACCAATTACTTTGAGGTGTCACACCGGAGTACGGAAGCAACCATGATAGTGTACGAATTGGCAAAGGGATATGGACTCCAACTTGCCACAGAACTTGAAAAACTCAGTACTAATACTTTTAGGTATCAGCGCGCGGCATATACCCCTGGTCGGGATGTCCCTTCTGAAATGAGTCCACTACTAACCCCAGAACGACCCAAAGTAGGTATGACAGAGTACCTTAGGCTATCGCTCCCCGAAGGGCCTGATGCAGCGGGAAGGGCGATGGCCATAGCTTTGTACGAGATCCTAACTCTGAGGCAAGGAACGACCGATGCGAGGTTGTCCCTAACGTATGACGAGCCCGACGATGGCTAATACTCTATGCGAGCATTCCATCCCATTCATCCCGTTATAGGTACTGCCTACGCTTCCCAGTACCGCCCGTATCGTTTCACGATTGCTTCGTTCAGCACCGCGCCCAAGCCCGCGCCGTCCGGCAACCACAGCCGCCCGTCTTCCACCCGCTCGTGCGGCAGCACCAGTTCCGCGCGCCAGTCTGCCTCGTACACGGCGTGCTCTAGGTGGATTGCACCTGGCATTGCCGCCGTCGCGTGACCGCCGCCTATTAGCGAGACCGGACCGGACGGGCTGTGCAATGATACATCGCCGCCCGCTTCCATCGCCGCTATGCCGGATTCGCGCGCTTCCGCCAGTCCGCCGCAGTACTTCACATCCGGCATAACGACATTCAGCGCGCCCATCGCCACAACTTCGCGGAAGAAATCGCGCCCATAGCCGGACTCGCCGCCTGCGGTAATCATCGACACTTCGCGGGCAACTTGCGCCAGCCCTTCCGGGTCTTTCGTAGGCTCTACGGGCTCTTCGAACCAGCCGATGTTGGACAGCGCAAGCTGCTCTGCCACCAGCGGCGCGGTGTGCGGCTCGAACCTGCTGTGGCAGTCAACCAGCACGGTAATGTCTTCGCCGACAGCAGACCTGACCGCCGCCACGCGCTCGATTCCAAGCTGCGCCACATTTAGGATTTCTTCGCGTGTGCTAGGAGGTCCAACGCCATCGAACGGCGCGCACTTCACGATGCCGAATCCACGTGACACTGCCAGTTCTGCCGCCCTGCCAAACGACGCCGGTGAGCGATCGCGTGTCAGCAGATGCCGGTTAATGTTCGCGTATAACAGGATGCTTTCCTGCGGTGTGCCACCTAGTTCTTCGGTCAGCGTGACGCCGGCTTGCTGCGCCTTCAGGTCGCTGACGGCGGTTCGCAGTGCGCTTATTGCCGTCGCCAACGCCATGTTCGCTTGCATGTCCGGCACCTCAAGCCCGAGCAGACCTTCGACTTCCGATTCGTCGGCAATTTCCTGCCCGTCGAGCGCCGCCGAAAGTTCTGATGTCAGCCGCACCGCCTCAGCCGTGTTCGCGCCGCAGGTAATCTCGGCGAGCGCCGACAATCCCTGCCCGTCGAAGACTTCAACGCATGTCCAAGTCGTCGCCTCAGACGCCTTCACTTCGGCGAACCGCACTCTGTCAATCTTCACGCTATCGTCCCTTCCGCCTTCTTCACTGAAAACCTTACTACTGCTTGCCACTCTACTTTGGTTTCGTCTTGGGCGAGCCTTGGACGTACTCTTTGGATTCTTCTGTTTACCTGCGACTTACGCAATCTTTCAAGCTTGCAACCGCCCTATGCCGGATGATGGGTTGCTACTAATAAATTCGTCGGGTTCTTTCCCAACCGTATCCTTCCTCCCTCAAGGGAGCAAAGATTCATCAATAGGCGATAGGTTACTTATCCACTTCGGCAAGCAGTCGCAGAGTGCGAAGCCTCGATTCCTCTGCGTTGCCGATGGTGATGACGCTTGCCAGCACTTCGTCGGCGCCCCAGTCGAATATCGCGCGTATGCGGGCAGCGACTGTTGATTCATCTCCGGACAGCAGCAGCGAATCGAGCATTTCGTCCGTCCAGCCGCTCTGTTCTGAATTAGAGAATCCTGCTGCGGCAAACATCCGTGCGTAGAATGGAATGTGCGGGAAATATCCCAGCTGGTCTTTCACGCCTTGTTTCGCCGCATCAACGTCTTCGGTAACGCACACGGCGGCGTGCACCACCAGCGGAGCGGTATCGTGTCCGGCGGACGCCGCGCCAGCATTCATCGCGGGCAACGCGGTGTCTCGCACGTAGTTGTGCGGGCAAACCCAGCTTATCGCGCCGATGCCTTCCGCGCCGCACATCTCAAACGATCGCGGTCTCAGCGCAGACGCTAACACCGAGACGCCGGTCGGCGCGGGCAACGATGCGTTCGCAATGATGTGGTCGCCCTTAAGGTCTATATTGCCTTCGCCAAGCAGTCCTTTCAGCACGCGCACATATTCGGTCAGATGGCTCAGCGGCGCGTTGAATCCTGCGCCGAAAGTCTCCTGCATCGCTTGCAGATGGCCGGGGCCAACGCCAAGCCGCAGCCGATCCGGTGCAATGGCGTCGATGGCCTGCGCTTGCCGTGCCGCAGTAACGGGATGGCGTGACCATGTTTGCATTATGGAAGTGCCGACTTTGATTCGCTCTGTCTGCGCGACTGCGACTGCCAGCGCCGTGAGCGCATCGCCCGCCTCGCCGCCCGATGTCAGCCAAACCGCGCTCACGCCCACGCTCTCTGCTTCTACGACTGCGTTCACGACCGACCGCGCGTCCGGCGCCGGAATGGCAATTCCTACTATATTCTTACTCATAAGACCATAACCTTTCATTGCAAAGCGTCATTGCGCAAGATTTTCGTATTGATATCTTGCTTAGAACTAACGCTCACAGCACACTGGGATGATTATAACACGCTGTCTCAAATGGGAATCTCGCGTCGCTTTTGACGCTTCCATGTTCTACTCAATTGTCTGTCCAAAGCTTTCGTGCGCCGCGCGCCGTTTGGCATGCCCCTACGATTGATGTAAAATGCCAAGTATCAGACGCGAGGATGTCTTTATGGACCACCTAATCGAGCACGAAATCCCCGAGAGCAAACTGCCCACGATGCTTGTTGCGTTCGCGGGCTGGCCAGATGCCGCCGAAGCCGCAACAAGGGCGCTGCGGTTTCTGGTGCGTAAGCTCCGCGCCAAGAAGTTCGCTGAAATCGATCCGGAAGAGTTCTACGATTTCACGCATGTCCGGCCGCATTCGAGGGTCAACCGGGGCGGAGAGCGCGTAACTCGCTGGCCGCAAAACGACCTGTACTATTACGTGCCGGACGACGAATCGCGCTCCCTGCTGCTGTTTGTCGGCACAGAGCCTAACCTGAAGTGGCGCACATATTCCAACATCTTGACAACAATCGCGGAGCGTCACGAAGTTCGGCTCGTCGTATCGATCGGGGCGCTGCTAGACGCGGTGCCGCACACTCGCGAACCGCGTGTAACGGGTCGTGCAAGCTCCGTCGAACTGACGCAGAAGGCGGAGTGGCTCGGCATCAAGAACTCCGGCTATCAGGGACCGACGGGCATTCATACTGCGTTTGCCGACGCCTGCTCCAATACAGGCGTGGCGCAGGCGAGCATCTGGGGACACTGTCCGCATTATGTCAATACATCTCCTGATCCGAAAGTCAGCCACGCGCTGCTGACGCGGCTGCGCAGCCTGATAGACATCGATGTCGATCTCGAAGAGTTGTACATCGCAGGCAACACTTACCAGGAAGAAGTTGATAAGGTCATCGCAAAGCAGCCGGATGTGAGCAGCTACGTGCGGCGGCTCGAGCGGCGCTACGACGAGGCACGCACCGCAACCGAAGAGATTCCCAGCCCGGAGACGATGGTCGAGGAATTAGAGAACTTTCTGCGCAGCCAAAGCCAGAACCCGGACGAAGAAAACGCCTAACCGGACATAGCACCCGAAGTCGTCCTATCTCTATCCCCTAATCGTCCAGCCACACTCGCTCCCAGTGTGAATACTCTGATCCGGCGAAATTCGGTTGCATTCCCTGCACTTGGGGCCACCACGCCCACAGAGATACCGCGGCCGCCGGCATGAACCGATACGCGCCATCCAGTGCAAGACGCTGTGCTTCCAGCACGAGTTCGCGCCGCTCATCCGCGTCATACTCACCCGCTTGCGCCAGAATCAGCGTGTCCAGTGCATCGTCGGTATGCCGGGTTGTGTTCCATGCGCCGGCGCTGCTTAACACCGCGAGCATATAGCCGTTTGGCGTGCCGATGGGCGCTGTCGGTCCAGCAAACATCTGGTAGTCGCCGCCAAGCCAGATTTGCTCGCCAAACCGTCGCCTATCCACGATATTCAGCGTGGCATCGAAGCCGACGCTCTGCATCTCGGTGGCTATGCGTTCTGCGTGCTGCCGATATTGCGCGTCGAAATCGCCCACCGATATGACGACGGGCACGGGCAGCGAATCGACCGCTTGAATCAGCAACTGCCTGCCGGCTGCGTGGTCATCGAAGTATGCCGCGATTTCGTCATCGGGCAATTGCCAGTCCGCCCTGCCCAGCGGCACGCCCTGCGTCAGGTATGCGGCAGATAGCCATATCTCGTCAATTGCGCGGTTCGGGCGCATCGCCAGCATCGCGGCACGGCGCGCACGCACATCGTCGAACGGCGGCGCGGTCGTGTTGAACGCCACTTCCAGCCCCACGCCAATTTCCTTGAATGCCAGCATCTTGGCATCGGGCTTCTGCTGTGCAAACTCTTCCCATTGCTCCGGACGCAGCCGGTGGACATCCACATTGTTCACGCGAAACGCTGCGTATGCAGTGTGCTCATCCGCAATTGTGTGGACGACTATTCTGTCTAACAGCGGCGCGCCAGTCATGAAATACGACTCGTTGCGGCGCAATGTGAATGTCAGGTCGTCGCGCGCCTCTTCTAATATCCACGCGCCCGATCCTACAGTAGGACCTCGACGCAGACTGCCGTCAAGCTCGACCGCCTCTCGCGCCACAATCTTCGAGCTGCCGTTGGCGAGCGCGCTGAGAAAGTCAGCGTCCTTCGCTCGCAGAGAAATTCGCACGCCGTCGTCGCCAACAGTATAGACCGCATCGACGATGTGCAGCAGCGCGCCGTTCGGCATTGAGCCGGAGCGCTGGCGTTCGTAACTGAACACGATGTCGTCCGCGACTAGGTGTCGCGCGTTGACCGGCGCCAGGTCTTGCCATAACACATCATCACGCAGCGCGAAATCGAATGTAACGCCATCCGAAGTCTGCCAGCCGGTGCACAACTCGCATTCGACGGAGAGGCTCGGCATTTCGACTCCGGCGCCGCTGCTGAAGCGCATCAGCCTGCTGTACGCGATGCCGGGTCCCCACGCTGCCAGCGCCGCCGACACATCGGCTTGCACATCCAAGTGCGGTATGGATTGACGACTCACTAAATTCAGTGTGCCGCCTCGCCTGTTGTCAACTACGGTCGCCGTTGTGGCGGGCGTTGGAATGACCGGCGATGGAATTGCGGTGGGAATGACACGTGTGGAAATCGGCACGGTGGCGGCGGGCATTGCAGTCGCAGCCGATATGGTTGGGGACGATATACTTGGGGACAATATGGTTGGTGGCGGCGTGGCGGTCGAACGCGGCATTGGCGTTGATGCAGTGATTATGTCGGCTGTGGTCGCTGTAGCCGCGCTGGATACGGTAAGGGTTGATGTAGCCGTAGGCTGCTGCTCCACGGCTCCATCGGAGCATGCGACGGCAGATACCGCCATTGCCACGCAGAGCGCAAACGGCAGCAATCGCGTAAAGTCGATTGTCGATATATTCAATCTACACTCGCTATACTCGAATCGATAGCGCTATTGCTGCATTTCTTGGCGTGCATGATATCCTTTGCCCACATCCTGATGTTCTCCCTGCTTCCCGTATGGATAATAGAAGCAGGGTCTTTTGATTATTCTGCATTTCTCGTTTCGCTCGAAATCTAAACAAGTTGAATACTGACAAAATTGTTTCCACGCAGCGATTTTAGACCATTCACTTCGTTCAGGGTGACAACGGAAAGGTACTGGATAAGGGACCAGGGCAATCGCATCTTGCGACAATTGGAATACTTATTGCGCTCACTTATCATA
>VXRI01000240.1:0-3396 GCA_009838595.1 Chloroflexota bacterium
GGGTAGAGTGCCAGAGCGCGCAAATATGTTGCCTGGCGGAGAGCGACGCCGGGGTTGTGAGGCGAATCATTCACCAGCGCCGTAAAATAGCGCACGCGCTTGATTTCATGCTCATGCAGCAAACTTTGGCAAAATGCCTGGATGTCCAACCACTTATACTGAGGCAAACGGTTTTTGATTGCTCGGTAATATAGGTTGAAGCCGTCTATGTAAAAATTAATCGCCACTTTTTCTGTTTCCTACAAACAAGAAGACCGCCTTGCGGCGGCCTCTCTACCCTGCCGCCGAAAACAGCAGGGGGGTATGCCGTAACTATAGCCTCACTCGCCGGGTGTGTCAAGAACAATTTCCAATAAGCGAACGCATCCCTTCCTCATGAGCGCTCTGAAATTGCGCCGTAATTTCGACAAAATTACCCTGTGCAATGTTTTGAACATTTGCTAGAATCTTATTTACCTGATTTGCATGGCGTCAGGCTCAAGCAGTAGCTGAAACTTTTACTGGACGAGGTGTAAAGAAAACACAAGTGAATAAGAACGGGTCTGGCGCGTTTCGCAAACCTGAAAGCTACTCATTAGTTACGGACCTTACTCCTAACCCCACTAATGCCGACGGCGCAGAGCCGACGGTCAAGAGCCTCGTTTCAACTGATGTTCCCGCTCCCGATGTGAGCCTTGCGCCCACACCGGAGCAGCAGGATGTCGCCGCCGCGCATCCGGTAGGCGAGATTCTCGTTGCGCCCGCCGAGCCGGACGCGGTGCGTGTCGTGCCACGGCGCCGGTTGGGTCAGCGCATACGAAAGCCACGCGTGCCTCGTATGCGCGCTCCCCACATACAGCCGCGCGTCCCCCGTGTGCGCCCGATGCGGGTGCATACATTCGACTCGCTGTTGCACCGCGACTATCGCTTCCTGTGGGCGTCCACGCTGTTCTTCAGCGGCGCGTTCTGGATGCAGCAGGTCATCATCGGCTGGCTGACATACGAACTCACGCAATCGGCGCTGCTTACAAGCCTAGCTATGGGCTTGGATGCGCTGCCCATCCTGATAGCGGGACCGCTCGGCGGCTTGCTGGTGGACAGGTGGGACAAGCGCAAACTGCTGGCAGGCGTGTTCGCGTATCAGTCGCTGCTCGCGCTGGGATTCGGCGGTCTGGTGCTGCTCGGCGATGTGAACGCTTGGCATGTGTTCGGCTTCATATTCCTGATGGGCATCGGCTGGGTGATAGTCGATCCGGCGCGAATGGCGCTGATACCTTCGATTGTGCCACGCCACAACCTGGTGAACGCATTCGCGCTAAACTCGCTGGCGTTCAGCATCACGCGGCTCGCAATACCCGCAGTCGGCGGCGCGCTGCTCGCGTTCGCAGGCGCGGGTTTGGCGTTGATGCTGCAAGGCGCGCTAGTCGCGACTGCGGCGGTGCTTGCACTGGGACTCAACGCGTTCGCGCCGGAGAGCAAGTCCAGCCTCAAGCCGAGCGCCGCGTTCGCGCAGATACTTGAAGGTGTGCGCTATATCCGCGAGACTCCGGTTGTGCTGGCACTGCTGCTGCTTGGCTTTTTACCCGCCGTCCTGGTATCACCGTTCTTGCACGGGCTGATTCCTGTGTACGCGGCGGAGGTGTACGCCGTCGGTCCCGCGACACTCGGCTTGCTGATGTCGTCGGTCGGCGCGGGATTTTTGACTGGCACGCTGGCGCTCGCGTCGCTGGGCGATGTGAAGCACAAGGGCCTGATGATAATCGGCTGCATCGCGCTTATATGCGCGTCGATGATGGCGTTAGCGCTCAACTCATCAATCACCTTAGCGTATCCAATAGTCGCAATCGGCAGTATGGGCACGATGGGCTTCTTCTCGATAACGAGCGCGACAATGCAGAGCATATTGCCGGATGGGATACGCGGCAGGGTGTCGGGCATATACATAATGACATTCGGCGCGATGCCGCTGGGCAACTTGACGGCGGGCATAATCTCCGAGAACATGGGCGCGCCCACCGCCACGCTGATAGCCTGCGGCATGGTGGTCATCGTAGCCGCCGCGCTAATGACACTGTTCCCGTCGTTGCGACGGCTGTAAGAAATGCTGACATGGATATACAGGATGAACGGGATGGGCTGATAGTGCCCTACCCTAAATGTCTTGTCCATCCATGTCAGTTTCAATTTTGGTATAATTGCGGCGGAAAGGCACAAGCAGTTTGTAGCAGTTCGCGGGAGCGATGAATGAGCATCCTATATGTCGTATCGGACCGACCGGGCGCGGGCAAGACGGCGCTGAGCATGGGCCTAGCGAGGCTGTTTAGAGCGCAGGACAAGTCAGTCGCGGTCATCAAGCCTTTCGCAGACGGCGCGGACGACACGGACGCCGCGCAGTACGCCGACTTGCTTGGCGCGAATACGCAGGGCTGGCCCATTGCCGCAGCCGCGAACGCAGCGGATTCTATGAGCGATGCGACATCGGCGATAAGCGCTCTGTCAGCCTCGAACGACATCGTGCTGGTGGAAGGCGCGAACGATTTGGACAGCGGGCTGGCGCGAACTCTGTGCGACGATGTGGATGCGAAGGTGCTGGTGATAGCGCGATACGACGCATCGCTGTCGCATGGCGCGGTGCTGTCGGCGGGCATGCCGTTTGGCGGGCGAGTCTCGGGCTATATTATCAATGGCGTAACGCAGTACATGGGAAGCGATGCGCGCGACAACCTAGCACAGCAGATTAAAGCACAAGCGTCGTCTCGCGGCGCCCGAATGCTCGGGCTAATACCGGAAGATCGCTGCCTGCTCGGAGTGAGCGTCAGCCAGATTGCGGCGCATCTCGGCGGCGAGTTCATCAGCGAGGAAGTGGAAGACGACGCATTGGTGGAATATTTGATGGTCGGCGGAATGAGCCTCGACCCCGGCGAATACTACTACGGCATCCACGACAAGCGCGCCGCCATAGTTCGCGGCGACAGGCCCGACTTACAGATGTCCGCATTGACGGCGCCCGGCTACACCGCATGCCTAGTAGCGACCGGCGGCATCACGCCTATCGAGTATGTGCGATACGAAGCCGAGCAAGAAGAAACGCCAATAATTCTGGTGCAGACAGATACCCTAGATACCATGGCGCGCCTGGACAACCTGCTAGACAGCAACAGTTTCAGCCACCCCGACAAGCTAAAGCGCTGCACGCAGCTTTTGGACGAGCACGTGGATGTAGAGGCGCTGGCGCATGTGTTGTAAGCCACGTTGTCGGACGCGCTGACAGCAGTATGTATTGATTTCCGTAACGACCGTAGGGGCGACCGGCCGGTCGCCCCTACGGTCGTTACGCGGCCAGGACATAGGCCACAAGGGCAAAGACCGCCCGGCGGGCGGGGTGTGCAGGGTGGGTTTGTGGGTGGTGATGTTTGT
>VXRI01000240.1:3406-8370 GCA_009838595.1 Chloroflexota bacterium
GACGTGCTTTATTTTTCTTTATTATTTTACAAATAGCTGCGTGTGTGCCCCCCCGCTCCGCCCCATCTCGGTTTTTACCGCGCCAGTCACTTCGCCACATCGTCCAAGAACGCGCCGGCGGCGGATGATAGCAGCGTGGTTAGGTGGGTGTAGAGGTAGGTTACATCCTGCGACAGATAGCGGCGCGTGGCGGTTGCGTTGCCTGCGGAGCCGGACACCCTGCCTGCTGCGGCTATCGTGGCGAATACGCTGTCCATGGCGCTGCGTACTACGGGCGCGTCGGGCTGACCGGGGTATCCCAGCGATTGCGACAGGTCGGAGGGCCCCACGAAGAACACATCCACGCCTTCGACCTGCACAATCTCGTCCACGTTCCGCACCGCTTCACCTTCTTCCAGCTGCACGCAGACCAGCGTCTCGCGGTTGGACTGATCAGCGTATTCAGACATTGATATGCCGTAGCCGTATGACGCGGCGCGCACTCCGGCGGCGAGTCCACGATCTCCAATCGGGTGATATTTGACCGCCTTGACCGCGCGGCGGGCGTCTGCGGCGGTGTTCACATGTGGCACTTGCACGCCCATCACACCGCGATCCATCAGCTGCCCTATCGCCTCGAACGAGTTTACCGGCGGTCTTGCGATGGGCGTGATGCCGGCGGCCTCAGCTGCCATCACCATCAGCTCTACGCTTTCCAGTGATATGGAGCCGTGCTCGCAGTCGAGAAGCACCCAGTCGAAGCCGAGCCTGCCCACGATGTCCACGACTTGCGGGCTGGGAAACATCACCGATACGCCGAACGCGGGCTGTCCGGAAAGCAGCTTGCTCTTCATTAGATTGGCATTCATGGGGTATGTCCTCGCATTTAGATTGGTTTGCGTGTTGTATAGGTGAGGGGGTTATATGCCATGTTCATGGAGATGGATTGCGGAATGCGGAATGAATGCAGCGCGGCGGGTCAACTTTTTACGCTGTTTTGGGGATGTGTCTCCGCCGACAATCTGCCTAATCCCTAAGGTTGAGCGTGCATCAGCAACTCCTTCACCGAAAATGGGCTGACAAAGGGAAGGCTAGTATGGGGGAATTACATCCCTACGCCCATCAGTCCGCGGCTCTGGTATTGATCGCGCTGTCTGATAGTTGCAGGCGTTCTAGGTCGGCGATGGGGATGTGGCAGTTTATGGTGTGGGTTGCGCCGCCGGGTCCCTGCTGCTCGGACGGTGGCTCATTGTCGCAGATGTCGCCAATCTTGCGTGGGCACCTGCCGGCGAAGAAACAGCCCTTTAACTCGGAGCGCAGCGTTGGCACCGAACCTTCTAGGCGTATGTGCGTCGGCTCAGCGTCCGGGTCAGGCACCGGCGCGGCGGATAGCAATGCCTCCGTGTACGGGTGAGACGGCGCAGACAGAACCGAATCCGACGGGCCGTATTCCGCGACATGCCCTGCGTACAGTACGAGGATGTCGTCCGACACATAGCGCACCACACCGAGGTCGTGCGTGATGAATACATACGAATTGCCGGTCTCGCGCTGGTGCTGCTCAAGCAGATTAAGAACTTGCGCCTGCACGGATACGTCAAGCGCGGATACGGCTTCGTCCGCGACCACGAGGTCAGGGTTGGCGGCGAATGCGCTTGCTAGGGCAACTCGCTGCTGCTGGCCGCCGCTCAACTCGGATGGTCGCCTGTCAAGGTACAGCGGGTCAAGCCCTACGGCGTCCATCAGCTGCTCAGCGCGATCTTGGCTTTCGGCGCTGCTGACGCCCGCGAACTTGCGGAGCGCACGCGTAATCGCGTGCTTTATCGGCAGCTTCGGGTTGAGCGATGCCGTAGGGTTTTGGAAGACCATGCGCATAGACGACCGCTGCTCTTCGGTGCGATCACCGACATCACCTTCGAGCGCCTCGCCGCGCAGTTCAAGCCTGCCCCTGTCTCGCGCCTCCAAGCCGACGATAGCGCGCGCCGCGGTGCTCTTACCGGAGCCGCTTTCGCCTACGATGCCAAGTGTGCGTCCGCTCTCGACTCGCATATCCACATCTACGAGCGCGCGCACCGGCTGCCTGACAGGAGGACCGAACAGGATGTATTTCTTGCGCCCGCCTCCGTAGAATTTACGAAGGTCTTCTGCGTTAAGCACCGGCAAGGCACTGTCCGACTCCGGCTTGTCCTGCCTCTCGCGCAAATCTCCCCAGAGGTCATCGGTAACATCCGAGTATTTATTACATCTAGCGTCATGCCCGTCAGAAACATGAGCAACAGGGGGAGATGCCTCAAGGCAAATCTCGGATGCAATAGGACAGCGTGGCGCGAAAAGGCAGGAATCAGTCTGCGCGCTTTGGGCGTCGAAGACCGCGCCCGGTATGCTTCTCAGTTGCCGTTCGATACCGTCGTCCCCTGGAGGTTGCGGAACGCAGGACAGCAGTCCGATAGTATAGGGATGTCGAGGGTTATTGAACAGGTCGCGGACGGGCGCTTCTTCCACAATCTCGCCGGCGTACATCACGGCAACCCTGTCCGCCACGCGCGCGATTACACCTAGATTATGGCTCACGAACAGAATGCCCGCATTCACCCTATCCTTCAGCTCGACAATAAGATCTAGGATGGTCGCTTCAGTGGTAACATCCAAGCCCGTCGTAGGTTCGTCCATAATCAGCAGGTGCGGGTCGCAGGCGAGCGCCATCGCAATGACCACACGCTGCTGCTGACCGCCGCTCAGCTCGTGCGGATAGCGTCTGCCGATACGCTCCGGGTCTGCGAGTCCCACGCTGGCGAACAGTTCGACGGAGCGCACCTGCGCTTCTTGCCCGTCCAAGTCCAGGTGATGCCGCAGCACTTCGACTATCTGCGGACCAATGCGCATCGACGGATTGAGCGAAGTCAGCGGGTCCTGATAGACCATGGCGATGCGATTTCCGCGTAGTTCGCGCAGTTCGGCATCGCTGAACTGCGTGATAGACTGCCCCTCGAACTTGATTGCACCGGATACTTGCGCGGTGCCGGGCAGGTAGTTCATCATCGCGAATGCGACCGTGGACTTGCCGCAGCCGGATTCGCCAACAAGCCCCAGCACCTCGCCGCGCGAGATTTCCAGCGAAGCGCTGCGCACGGCGCGGAATGAGCCACGCGGCGTCTGAAATGTTACCGCAAGGTCGTCGATCTGCATCAGTGGCGCTTCGGCGGTGGCAGCGTTGGTCATCTAGGAGCCTCCAGTGTCGGGCAGGTTCTGCGCCTGTCGAATGCCGTCCGCCAGCAGGTTGATGCCGACAACGAGCGACGCCATCGCAAGACCGGGCGCGAGCGCGGCAAGCGGCACTTGCCCGATGTGGCGGAAGTTCTCGCTGACCATCAAGCCCCAGTCGGACGATGGCGGCTGCACGCCCAGCCCCAGAAAGCCCAGCCCAGCCGTAAGCAGCAGCGCGAAACTCAAGCGTATCGCCGCTTCGACCGCGACTACCGGCAGAACATTCGGCAGTATCTCGCGGAACATGATGTATATCGTAGGTTCGCCCCGCAGCCGCGCGCTCTGCACAAACTCTAGTGGCTTTATAGCGAGGGCGGCGCTGCGGATTACGCGGCTGTTGTTCGGCATGAAAGATATGCCAATCGTGAGTATCACGAGCCATGATTCGTCGAGGTCGCTGAATCGCTGCCTGCTCATGTTTATGACAAGTATGGCTAGAAGCAGCGACGGAATGGCGAGAAACCAGTCCACGAAGCGCATGATTATCTGGTCGGTCTTGCCACCGAAGTATCCGCTGGTTACACCCACGATTGTGCCGAGCGTAACGCCCAGTATCGTGCCGAGCGTGGCAATCCACACGATGGATCGAGAGCCGGCAAGCACGCGGCTCAACACATCACGCCCTTTGTCATCCGTGCCTAGCCAGTGTTCTGCGGTGGGTCCGCTGAAGCGGTTCGGCAAGTCGTACTCTGTGGGCGGGTACGGCGTTATCCAATGTCCCAAGATTGCGACCAACACATGAACGAGGACTATTGCAAAGGCTACGCGCCCCGTGTTCGTTTTGAGGATGAGCGCGAGTCCGTTGCGCGCGGCATTCGCGGCGCGCAACGGAGTTGACGGTCTGCCGCTTTCCAGTTCGGGTTGAAGCGCAGAGTCTTGAACGGCCATTATGCCAGCCTCACTCTTGGGTTGAGCCAGCCATAGGTAAGGTCTGCC
Source organism: Chloroflexota bacterium (assembly GCA_009838595.1). Taxonomy (GTDB): domain Bacteria; phylum Chloroflexota; class Dehalococcoidia; order Lucifugimonadales; family JADFKI01; genus Bin90. The sequence continues at coordinate 7,586 of VXRI01000240.1, forward strand.
GCTAGATTGCTGAAGGCATACACGGCGGCGATTACCATGGCGGTTGATTGGAGCAAGCGGATGTCGCGGGCGTTGATCGCCTGAATGAGCAGACTGCCCATGCCCGGGTATGCGAATAGGTTTTCGATGATGATGAGTCCGCCGAAGAGCCAGCCCACATTGTTCGCTATGACGGTTATGGTGGGTAGCATAGCGTTGGGCAGGACATGTCGGACGACCACCGTGCGCATGGGCAAGCCCTTGAGTATCGCAGTACGGACATAGTTGCTGCCCATAACCTCAATCACATTGGCGCGCGCCATTCTCAATATGTATGCGAAGAGCGCGCCGGTTACGGTAAGAATGGGCATCACAAGAACCTGTGGGTTGCCGATAATGGTTTCGCCGGGCAGCATTATGCTCGACGACGGCAACCAGCCCAGCGTGGAGGAGAACACAAGCACAAGCACAATGCCAGTTACGAATTCGGGCAGAGATATAGTTACGAGGCCGCCCAGAGTCAGGAATCGGTCTATCAATGTGTCCGATTTGACGCCGACCAGCACTCCCATCCCTAGTCCGAGCGGCACGGCTATCAGGAAAGCCCCAACGGCAAGCAGCGCCGAATTGAAGAGGCGGCCCGGGACAATGCCGGATATTTCCTTGCCCGACGCGGCGATGCCAAGGTCTCCGCGCAAAGCGCCCGTGATCCAGTTCGTGTAGCGTTCGTGCGGCGACTTGTCCAATCCCAGCCGCTCGCGCAGCGCCTTTGTGTTCTCAGGCGTGGCGGCTTGCCCCAGAATGAC
>VXRI01000014.1 GCA_009838595.1 Chloroflexota bacterium
CCAGCACGGTCGCTCTGCACCGCATCCCGGACTTTGCCGACAGGGGCTTCGACACGACGCTCATCGCGCTGGCAACATCGTTCGACGCAGTATGTGCCGGCGCGGCATCGTTCACATTCGGAATACTTGTCAGCCGTATTCCCGTGCGCATTCTGGGCACGCTTGGCTTCGCGTTCTTGGCGATAGCGAGCGTGATGACGATTCTCGCCACAGACGATGTTACGATGTTCAGTTCAATGGCGATATTCGGGCTTGGAATTGGCGGGATGATGTTCCTGCAAAACTTCATCTGGGCAGACTACTTCGGCCGCGAGCATGTGGGCGCAATTCGCGGCTTCTCAATGCCGATAAATCTGATACTAGGCGCCGCCGGTGCGCCAATCGCCGGCTATGTGTATGACGCAACAGGCACATACAACACAGTCTGGTGGGTTGGTGTAGCCTTAATGGTCATATCTGCCCTGCTAGCTTTGTCCACCCCGCCGCCGAAAAGAGCCGCGACAGAAAGCGCGCTGGCGGAGACGGAACGGAAGTAATCTCCGTTCTGATGCCCATCTCCTCGTTGTTGCGGAAGGTTAGGAAGGGGGAAGAGGCGCGTAGCCCTAACCCTTTGACGATTCACCCTCATGCAAATATACTTCGCTTGTGAATTGCAAATTATACTTCGACTGCTGAGCAACGCCTTATATCGGGAAGCACCATAGCAGCCATCGCATAGCCAAAAGGACAGACCACCATGAACGGCGTTCACGACATGGGCGGAATGCACGGCTTCGGTCCCATCGACATTGAGGCGGACGAGCCTGTGTTCCACAACGAGTGGGAAGGGCGGGTGTATGGCATCGTAACCGGCATCCGCGAGGAGCACGACGTGTATGGGCCGTACGGCTCGCGTCACTACATCGAGAACATCTCGCCGGCGCAGTATCTCGCAGCGAGCTACTATGAGCGCTGGATGCTTGCATTGGAAGCGGCGCTCATCAGCAAGGGCTTGCTGACCGCCGACGAACTGGACGCCAAGACGCGCCATTTCGCCGCTGCCCCGTCCGCCGAACCATCACGCCGAGACAATCCTGCCCTCGCCGCGCGTGTCCGGCAGCGAATCTATGCACCACAGCCGATCGAAGAGCAAGCTTCATCACTGCCGCGCTTTGCAATAAGTGACGCCGTCGTCGTGCGAAACATCCATCCCGTCGGGCACACGCGCCTGCCGCGTTATGTGCGAGGCAAGCGCGGCATAGTTGAGCGCTTGTACGGCGCGCAAGGCTTTCAGGACGAACCAACGATAGCTGACCGCAGTCCGCAGCATGTGTACAGTGTAGCGTTCGATGCAGTCGAACTATGGGGCGCCAACGCAGAACCGAACCAACGCTTGTACATTGACATGTGGGAATCGTGGATGGAAGCGGCAGAATAGTTGCAGAGATTATCATTTTGTCTTTCCTAATGAGGGCTGACAGGCGAGAAGTTTAGATTGGGGAATAATTGCACATCTCAAATTGGCAATACGGAGCAAAGCAATGAGCAGAAATCACAGCGGCGAGCGCCATCCCGAACCGCAGCCTTACGCTGCGCTGCGCACCAAAGCAATCGACTCGTTGCTTGTCGAGAAAGGGCTGATTTCCACCGACGCCATCGACGCCCGCGTACAAGCGTATGAGCAAGATATCGGTCCGCTGAATGGCGCAAAGGTCGTGGCGCGCGCATGGACGGATGCCGAGTTCAAGGCGCGTCTGCTGGCGGATGGTACATCGGTAGTCGGCGAGATGGGCTTTTTCGGTGCGCAGGGCGCAGAAATAGTCGCGCTGGAGAACACGCCCGAAGTTCACAACGTCGTGGTCTGCACGCTCTGCTCGTGCTACCCGTGGCCCGTGCTGGGCTTGCCGCCGCGCTGGTATAAATCGGACGCCTTCCGCGCGCGAATCGTCATCGAGCCGCGTGCCGTGCTGCGTGAATTCGGTCTAACGCTTGGCGACTCGATAGAAGTGCGAGTGTGGGACAGCAACTCAGACATCCGCTACATGGTGCTGCCCGAACGCCCAAAAGGCACGGACGGATTATCTGAAGAAGAACTCGTGCCATTGGTAACGCGCGACAGCATGATAGGCGTAGCCAAAGCCGAATCACCCACCCGCGCAGTGTAGGTAACCGATAGCAATCGCCGCTCCAAGCGTCCCTTCCCCTTATGGATAAGGCTAGAATTCGGGCAGACCGGTCCTCAAACAATATCCAGAACCGAAAGATAACATGACCAGCGAGACCCAAACCCAAGTCACAAGCATGCAAGGCGACCTAGCGCTGCCACGCAGCAACGGCGAGCCTGTCTTCGCCGCACCGTGGGAAAGTCGCGCCTTCGGCATCGCGGTAGCACTCAATGAAGGCGGCGCATACGACTGGGGTGATTTCCAGCGGCGTCTAGCGAATGAGATTGCCGCAGCGCCGTCGGATGCAGAAGGGACTGGGTATTACGAACGCTGGCTTACTTCGCTAGAAAGTCTGCTGCTCGACTACGGCATGGTAACGCAAGCCGAATTGGACGCGCGTACCGCCGTTTACGAATCCGGCGAGATTGACGATGATTAGCGTCACGGACGGCGCAATATACATGCGCGCAATTTCCGACATTCCCGACACACGAATACAGACTCAGGTGCGAACGATGTCGCGGACGCTGCGTCTCAAGGCGGCATACCCATGAACTCTGGGCGAATATATCTCATAGGGCTGGGCCCGGGCGACCGAGCACTGATAACGACCGCCGCCCTTGAAGTCTTGTCAGACTGCGACGCCATCGTCGGCTATGACGGCTATATCGCGCAGATTCTCGATATTGTGGATGGCAAGCAAGTCGTGTCGATGCCGCTGGGCAAGGAGATGGAGCGCGCCGCCAAAGCTGTGGAACTCGCGAGCGCTGGCAGCGCGGTCGCCGTCATATCGTCCGGCGACATCGGCGTGTACGGCATGGCGGGTCCCGTGTTTGAACATCTCGCCGCCAATGGCTGGGACGGTGAGAATCCGCAAGTCGAGGTCGTGCCGGCAGTCTCCGCGGCGCAGGCGGCGGCGTCCGTGTTGGGCGCGCCACTGATGCAAGATTTCTGTGCCATAAGCCTGAGCGACCTAATGACGCCGTGGCAAACCATTCGCAAGCGCCTGGACGCGGCGGCATACGGCGATTTCGTGATTGCGCTGTACAACCCGCGTAGCAAGCGGCGCCGCGAGCAAATCGTCGAAGCGCGTAGCCTAGTGTTGAAGCATCGCGGCGTGGACACGCCGGTCGGCGTCGTGCGCAACGCATGCCGCCCCAATCAGCAGCACTTCCTGACTACGCTCGGCGAACTCGAACAGCACTTTGAGCGTATCGACATGTTCACCACGATGGTCATAGGCAACTCCACGACATACATTCACGGCGGGCGCATGGTGACGCCGCGCGGATACGCCGTCTCCACGAGCGCAAAGTAGCATGGCGCGCGCCGCGACACCTGCAATCGTGTTGGCTGGCACTCGCAGCGGCGTGGGCAAAACGACCATCGCCACCGGCATTATCGGCGCGCTTGCGAGGCGAGGACTGCGCGTTCAGCCGTTCAAATGCGGTCCGGACTATATCGACCCGTCGTATCATCTGATGGCATGTGGCGTGCCAAGCCGTAATATCGACACTTGGATGCTGTCTCATCAGACCGCGCTGGAGTTGTACGGCAGGGCATCACAATCCGCCGAAGTCGCCGTCGTCGAAGGCGTAATGGGCTTGTACGACGGGCATGCCAACCTGACGGAACAAGGCTCGACGGCGGAAGTCGCTAAGCTGCTGCGCGCGCCTGTCATCCTGATTGCGAACGCGGCGCGAGTGGCACGCAGTATTGCGGCGGAAGTGCTTGGCTTTCGGCAATTCGACCCGTCGGTGAACATTGCTGGCGTCATCCTCAACGGCGTGGGCAGTCCGCGCCACCTAGAGTTTTGCAAGCCGCCCATCGAGGACGCCACCGGGCTGCCCGTGCTAGGCTACATGCCGCGCCGCGAAGACCTGCGCGTGCCGGAGCGCCATCTCGGGCTGATACCCACAGTCGAAGGCGTGGTCGTGGAGAAGTGGTTCGACGAACTTACGGCGCAAGTCGAGAGCACGATAAACCTTGACCGTCTGCTTGAAGTCGCAAAACAGGCGGATACACCGCAAGTCTCGCCAAGCGTGTTTCCCGCAGAGCCGCAGCCGCGCAAAGCACGCATTGGCGTGGCGCAGGACAAAGCTTTCAACTTCTACTATCAAGACTCGCTGGACATGCTCGAAGCGTGGGGCGCGGAACTCGCGCCATTTAGCCCACTGGTGGACGCTGTGCTGCCCGCTGGCGTAGGCGGCGTGTACATCGGCGGCGGTTTCCCAGAGATTTTTGCCCATGAACTTGCAGCGAACGCACCCATGAAGCAGTCAATCAAGGATGCTCACGCGCAAGGGCAAGTCATATACGCCGAGTGTGGCGGGTTGATGTACTTGGGCGAGGCGTTGACTGATTTCGACGGCGAGGCGCACGAGATGGTCGGACTGATACCGGCGCGCTCATCGATGAGCAAGGGACGCCTGACGCTCGGTTACCGCGAGGTAGAGGCGCTGTCCGACGGCGCGCTGCTGGCAAAAGGCGAGACCGCGCGAGGGCACGAATTCCACTGGTCCGTAGCGGACAGCCCATCGTCTGCAGAGCAAGCGGCATATGCTGTCCGCACCCAAGACGGTCGCATCGAGGGTTTTCGCGCGGGCAATCTCACGGCTTCGTACATACACATTCACATGGGCAGTCGGCCGGGAATGGCGCGGCGGTTTGTGGAGCGATGCGCGAATGCGCAACCCTAAAGCAGTTGACATCGCTTAAATGTTCGCATACCATTCGTAGTGATAACAATTCGCCGCGGCCGACGTGGACAAGGGATAACGCTGTTGGACAACCATCTATTTCATGACGATTGCACGCGATTTCTGGCGCACACCGCCAAGGATGCGCCGCCGTTCGATTTCACATTCCTCGACCCGCCGTTCAATCAGGGCAAGGAATATCGAAGGCACGACGACCAGTTAGATGATGACGAGTACTGGAACTGGATGCGGGATGTATGCAAGCTCACGCTCGACCATTCGTCGCAAGGCGCGGCGATATATTTTATGCAGCGTGAAAAAAACACCGAGAATGTGCTGCGGGTGCTGCGCGAGTCGGGATGGCATTTTCAGAACCTGATTGTGTGGCGCAAGAAGACATCGGCTATTCCCAGCGAAGTGCGATACGGCAAGGCGTACCAAGTCATTGCTTTTGCCACAAAAGGGAAGCGCGCAAGGGTGTTCAATCGATTGCGGATAGACCCGCCCGTGCCTAACGGGTACAAGCCGCGTGAAAAGGGCATGTTCGTAACCGATGTCTGGGACGACATACGGGAATTAACATCAGGCTACTACGCCGGCGATGAGGCGCTGCGCTACGATGACGGCGAGCGTGTTCACAAACAGCAATCTCCCGTAGCGCTGCTCTTGCGTATGGTACTGTCTTCCACGAACCCCGGCGACTGTGTGTTTGACCCGTTCGCCGGCACTGGAACTACGCTGGTAGTCGCATCGCAACTGGCCCGCATCGGCATGGGCGTGGAGAAGGACAAGGTGAACTACGACTGCATCGAAGCCCGCTTGCGACACGCACGCGACGCGGATTCAGTCGTAAAGTATCGCAAAGACTACATCCACACGCCTTCACTGAACGCAATATGGCCGGCAAGCCAAGCGGTCAACGAACCTGCGCCGATGCTGCTTGTATGATAGCCATGCCAACATCTTCTGTTTTCCACTTCTTCGCCTGCCTCATGGAACGCAGAGGCTACTTCGTTCAAGACAATAAGCTTGAAGACTTCGCGTTTCCCCGAGACATGATTGCGGCGGAATCCCGTTCGGGGTTTCCGGATTTCGTGTTGAAGACCAATCGCGACGCCCCACTGAGCGGTGGAGAGTTCATAGAACTCAAGGATGCGAAGTCGTATCAAATAGCCTCTTTCAACTCTACCCTGCCTAGCGCGGTTAAATCGGTTTCGTCGTTAACGCAAAACATGAAGAATCAACTGCTGGGAGCGGGAGAAGACATAGAAGCCGTTCCGCAAAGAGATGTCTATTATCTCGTCAGGGGGATCAAGCGAACCTTGTCGTCGCCATTAGCAAAGACGGTGCTGGTGAGCGGAGGATTCTTTGAAACTGTCCCTACCGGAGAAGTGCTGACAAGTGCGTTTGAGCAGGTTGCCGCGGCGTCTGCGTCCGACGATATGGATGTGTCCAAGCTCACTCGCCACTTGGACATTCAGCAAGCCAACTTCGCCGAGACCAGAAGGGTCGAGGGATCATCAATCTCCGTCCGCTTTAGGGTAATGGCTCAAGTCGACCCACGCGCCAATCTTCTGTCTGAGGCCAGATTCCCGATGATTGCGGCGAATACTTTGACAATGCTGGTTCACGAACCGCAACTGACTGATCCTGATTTAAGGAACCAATACACTTGGGATCAAGCGCCTGATGCAATAAAGAACTGCGACGCATACAATCATTTGGCGCAGGCGCTCGACGAGATTGATAAGTCACTGAAAGAAGTCATCCGCGTATCGGTTCTGCGGCATCCTATGAACGGCCCGTTCTTCATGGCGCAAGCGTCCATTCACCCTTGAAATGAGTATTTCCATGCAGATAGAGAACCACCCATACGCGCTTGGCACCGCTATCTTTCTGCACTAGCATCAGCCTAGTTGCAAAAGCAGGAAGGTGAATTACAATGGGCGTAAGGTTCTACACTGCCACCGGCCGCTGCGTGCGCTTCGCTTCGTTCGATGCTGACAAGGCTGAGGAAATAAGAGAGTTCCTCTTGAACGACATACCGAATTACCGGAGCGACGACCATATCGCATACTACGATGATTTCGTACTTGCGGAGGAAGCGGATGAAATGCCGCCTGCGGTTGTAGCGTTTCTGTCCCGCTTGATTGACGAGAACGGCGGCAGTGTGGACATCACCTTTACGACATAGTGCACGCATAGCAGCGTACATCCTACCCTAAAGCATAGAACCTAACAGGAGCATCCACATGAAAGTAACAGACTTCCGCACCCTAGTTGTCGAAAACGAGCCGCCATACATCGGTGGACGCTACCTACTATGGCTGGAACTCCAGACGGACGAGGGCATCACAGGCTTGGGCGAGCGCATTACGGGCAGCACTTACTCGCGCAGACTGGGCGATCTGAAGTCACAGATCAGCCTCATCGAAGAGATGGTGCGGCAGTATGTCATTGGCGAAAGCGCGTTTAACATTGAGAAGATTTGGGACAGGATGTACGCCTCGCGGCATGACTATCGCCACCCAAGCCTGCACGCTACGCCCGTGCTTTCCGCGATCGACATGGCATTGTGGGACATCGCGGGCAAGGCGGCGGGGCAGCCCATATACAATCTGCTCGGAGGCAAGTACCACGACACCTTGCGCGCTTATGCCTACATGCCCGGTGGCTCGTTCAAGGACAATCCGGAGGCGGCAGGCGAGGTGGCGGCGCAACTGCTCGGAGAGGGCAACTCCGCGTGCAAAATCGATCCGTTCATGCCGACATACCCCATCCCGCGCGACATATCTCTGCCTGAAATTGAACACGCGGTGAAGATATTCGAGAGCATACGCGATGCGGTGGGCAACAAACTGGAAGTGGGCATCGGCACGCACGGGCAGCTGACCACTTACAGCGCCATCCGCGTGGCGAAGATTCTCGAGCCGTATCACCCGTTCTGGTTCGAGGAGCCGGTGCCGCCGGAGAACATCGACGAGATGGCTCGCGTCGCCGCGCACACCAGCATCCCCATCGCAAGCGGTGAACGGCTCGTCACCAAGTACGAATTTTCGCAGCTCATCGAGAAGAAGGCGGCGCAGATAATCCAGCTGGACGTTGGGCAGTGCGGCGGTATCCTGGAAGCGAAGAAGATCGCCGCGATAGCAGAAGCGCACTACGCGATGATCGCGCCGCACATGTACTGCGGTCCAATCGCCGCCGCCGCCGCTGTGCAAATCGACACCTGCTCGCCCAACTTCCTGATACAAGAGGCGAACCAGGGTCCACTGCACAAGATTATCTTCAAAGAGCCGATAGTCTTTGAGAACGGCGCCATTATTCCTCCTACGGGACCGGGGCTTGGCATTGAGTTGGACGAATCCGTGCTGAAGAGCCGGATTGTGGAGTAGCGCCGTGGAATTGGGAATACAAGGCTTTGGGCGCTATTTTGCCCCCATACTAACCATTGGTGCTAGTTGGAATCAGAGGGTGAATTGAGCAATAGAAAGTC
>VXRI01000206.1 GCA_009838595.1 Chloroflexota bacterium
CATCGTGTCCACCCGCGAGTACCAGTTCGCCTAGTACACTGAACATAGATTACACTTTTCGTTGACATCTACAGGCAAGCAAGCATAAGGAGGCATTGAGATGCCAGCCAATGGTAACGGAAAAGACCCGGTCATGGTCGTAGTGCAGCTTTCTGGCGGAAACGACTTCATGCACACGCTCATCCCGTACAACAGCCCGACCTACTACGATAACCGCAAGCTGGTCAGGATCGAGCGCGAGGATGTGCTACCCATCAACGACGATCTCGCCTTCAATCCCAACGCGCGCCCAATCAAGAAAATGTTCGAAGAGGGCAAGGTTGCGGTAGTGCAGGGCATCGGCTACCCGAATTCCAACCGCTCCCACTTCCGAGGCATGGACATCTGGCACACTTGTGAGCCGGATAAGGTCGTCACGGAGGGCTGGGTCGGCAAGGCTCTCCGCGAACTCGACCCCAACGGCGAAGACGAGCTTACTGGTATCAACTTTGGCGTGGGCCTGCCGCGCGCGATGGCAGTGCCGGGCGTTCCTGTGACTTCCGTCAACGATCTGGATAGCTACGGTCTGATGACCGGCATCGGCGAGGACGAACAGCGCGACCAGGCGTTGCAAATCTTCAAGGACATGTACGCCCAAGCGATAGGCACCGGTCCCGTGATGGAATATCTGTCGCGCACCGGCATGGATGTACTTCGTGGCGCGGACAGGCTGAAGGCTGCCCCCGCGCAGTATAGCTCCACCGTGGAATATGGCGACAACGCGATTGCCAAGAGCCTGCGCGACATTGCCCGGGTACACACCACTGGGCTTGGCACGCGTATCTTCTACACGAGCCACGGCGGCTACGACACGCATGCCAACGAGAATCCAACGCATCCGAAACTGCTACAGGACCTGTCCGGCGCTATCCGCGATTTCTTCGACGACCTGAACGAACACGACGCGGCGGACAATGTGGTGATGCTAGTCTTCACCGAATTCGGCAGGCGCATAAAGGACAATGGCAGCGGCACGGACCACGGTTCGGGTGGTGGCGCGTTCATTATCGGTGAGCCGGTCAAGGGCGGCCTGTACTCCGAATACCCGTCCCTAGACTCGAAGGACTGGGCTAAGGGCGAAGACCTAGAGCACACCATCGACTTCCGAGGCATCTACGCCACCATGCTTGAGCAGTGGATGGGCATAGACGCCCCTGAAATCGTGAACGGCCAGTACGAGCAGATCACCCCATTTAAGTAGAGTAACTAGTCAGTATGTCAGTTAATCGGCTAGTCAGTCGCTCGACAGAGTAGTGTGTCTGTTCATACAGGCATCCGCTCTCCGTCATTCATGCGGAAGCGGGGATTCGGCGCAGCACAGCGCAGTATCGGCTGAATGGATCACGATCCTGACATACTTATCTACCGAAATACCAACAAACTGAAAACTCCAGCGAGGTGCAAATTATGGCCAGACCATACGCATTGCTCAGGTCGGGCTTTCCGTATTACATGACGCTTGGCATGCGCCGCGTAACGTCCAACGCCGTTGACATCGCATTCGGCAAGGAAGACCGCATCTATATTCTGTGCCGCGGCGGACTAGGCACGGACATTCGGCGTATCAACTGGGCGGACGACAATCTCGGCGTCATCGGCGGCGGCACATTCCAGTGGCCCTCCGGACTGCTCTGCGACGAAAACGAACTGCTGTATGTCTCGGACGAGGCGCACAATAAGGTCTTCGTGCTGGACAGAGAAGGCACGGTCCTAAATAGCTGGGGCGAGCAGGGCGACGGCGCGGGGCAGTTCAACCGCCCGACCGGAATGGCGTTCGACAACGACGGCAATATCGTCCTGTCAGACACGCTCAATCACCGCATACAGACTTACAGCCGGGAAGGCGAGTTTATCTCACAGTTCGGCGAGTTTGGCGATGGCAGGGGGCAGCTGAACATGCCCTGGGGCTTGACCGTTGACGACGAAGGCGACATCTATGTAGCCGACTGGCGCAATGACCGAGTGCAGAAGTTCGCGCCGGATGGTGAGTTCTTGATGGAAGTCGGCGGAAGCGGCGATAGCAAGGGCGAGTTCGACCGCCCGACCAGCGTTACCGTCGATTCGGATGGCGACATCTACATCTGCGACTGGGGCAACGATCGTGTGCAGCTCTTCGACAGCGAAGGCAGATTCGTAGAGCAGTTCATCGGCGACGCGAACTTATCGCGCTCGGCGCGCGAATACATCCTTGCCAACCCGGTTACGCTGCGCCTGCGCGAGATGGCTGACCTAGAAGCCACCAAGCGCTTCCGCGCGCCGCTAACCGTGCGCACGGACGATGAGGGCAAGTTGTATGTGTGCGACTTCGGTTCGCACCGCATCCAGATATACAAAAAGGAAGCCTACGCGCTCAACGAACAAGAAATTGCGCCGCCCTTGCGCAACCCGATACTATTCACAACCTAGCCCTGTTCGCACGGGCCGTAACCAAACGCTTATCCGAGGGGCGGGAAATCACCCGCCCCTTGTTTTTTTGTGCAGCCACTTCATCCTGCTTAACTGTGCATCGATGTCAGTTCCTACCTCATGACTACACGTACGAACGCCGCGTTCGCCGATATACGGCGGCGCATGCACCCATCTAGGGCGAGGCGCACGCTGTATGTGCTGCGCCGCTGGCCGCTAATACCCATCGTCATAATTACCATGCTCGTGACCTGCGCCATATTCGCGGAGCAGGTGTCGCCGAATATGCCCAATCGCCAAGATTTGCGCGACCGCACGGCTGCGCCGTTCTGGTACGCGCAGTGCATTGGCGAAGAAAAGCCATATCACGACTATTGCAGCAGAGGTTTGAAGTACATTCTGGGCGCGGACCCACTCGGCCGCGACATCCTCACGCGCATCATCCATGGCGCGCGCGTCTCCCTTACCCTCGCCTCCATTAGCATCACCATAGGAATGATTGTCGGCGCATCGCTTGGTCTGGTGGCAGGCTATTATGGCAAATACATTGACGAAATCGTCATGCGCATCACAGACATTACCACCGCTATCCCATACCTGCTGCTCGCGCTGATAATCGTCGTAGTGCTAGGGCAAAAAATCTATGTCATCATAGGCGTGCTCGCTCTGGCGAGCTGGCCCGAAATCGTGCGCCTAGTGCGCGGGCAGACGCTGCAGCTGAAGACGCTCGACTATGTTGCGCTCGCCAAAGTCGCGGGTGCTTCGAACTTCCGCATCCTATATAAGCACATCCTGCCCGGCGCGATGAACACGCTCGTCGTGGCGACCACGCTGCAAGTAGGCGGCATCATCCTCGCCGAATCCATACTCGGCTACCTTGGCGCCGGCGTGCCGCCACCAACACCCGCGTGGGGCGCGATGGTCGCGGATGGGCGCAACTACCTCTCCAATTCGTGGTGGGTCGCGCTCTTCCCGGGTCTCGCTATTTTCCTCACAGTCCTATCCTTCAACTTCATCGGCGACTGGCTCCGCGACCGATGGGACACGCGATTGCGGCAGATTCTATGATATGTAGAAGCGTCCGAATTCGAGGTCGCGCTCCTGCATCCGTCCAGGGGAGGTTGGGATGAGGGCACATAATCCTCAGCAAGCCTAATCCTAACCGGCAGTTTCATTTGTTGCCCAACCATGCTACAATCCTGTATGCGAACATATATTCGTTACAACGAAAGGAAGGGCAACAATGTTAATCAAGCACACTCCGGATACATTCGAAAAGATGCACATCCTCGGCGGCATGGCGAGCGACGACATACTCTCGCGGCCCACCGCGCCCGGCAGGAACACGCCCGCGCCGTACACTTCTGCGCGGCGTAATCCGGTGCCCGGCGTTTACAAGGCGGCGATGCCCAACGGCAAGTTCATCAATCTGATGCGCGTGATGTTCACCGACTTCTGCAAGATGGACTGCTTCTACTGCCCGAACAGCCACTGGGTGCCGCGCAAGCGCTTCGCCTTCAAGGTCGATGAGCTCGCCAACGCCTTCATGGAACTGCGCCACCGGCATACGGTTGACGGGCTATTTCTCAGTTCCGGCATTGCGGGCAGTGGATCGAAGACGACCGAACGCCTGCTGAAGGTGGTGGACGCTATTCGCAACAAACACGGCTTCAAGGGTTACATCCATCTGAAAGTGATGCCCGGCACGGACTATACGCTAGTCGAAGAAGCGTACCGGCTCGGCACACGGCTGTCCGTCAATATCGAGACGCCCACTGTGGAGATGATGCAGCGCCTAAGCACGATGAAGGACATGCAGCGCGATATTCTAGACCCGATGCAGTGGGTAGCGAACCTAATGCGCCAAAATCAGCGCACCGGCAAAGGCGCGACCATCGGGCAGGCGACTCAGATGGTCGTTGGCGCCGCGAACGAATCCGACTGGGACATCTTCCAGCGCATGGAGCAACTCTACCGCGAATGGAACTTCAAGCGCGTGTATTATGCGCCGTTTCAGCCTATTCGCCACACGCCGCTTGCAGAACATCCGGCAACTCCGATGATTCGAGAGCACCGCCTTTACCAGACGGACTGGCTAAAGCGCGTGTACAAATTCAGCAACGAGGAGATGCGCTTGGCATACGACGCGGACGGTTTTCTGCCGCACGACGAAGACCCCAAGCAATCCATAGCCGTCCACAATCTTGACGCCTATCCGCTCGACGTGAACGCAGCCACGAAAGAGCAGCTTCTACGCGTTCCCGGCGTAGGCCCCACATCCGCTGACCGCATTATCTCAAACCGCGCCGCTCATAGCATCGACAACTGGCGCGACCTGCAAACCATGGGCGTAGTTCGCAAGCGAGCTTGGCCCTTTCTGCGCTTTCCCGGACACCGCCCGCCCCGAGCCAAGCAACTCAAACTGGACATGTTCGGCGAGGGCGCCAAGCAAGCGCGCAAGAGCGAACAGGCGGCGCGGCTAGGTCTAGCGCAGACGAAATCGCAGTCTTCGTACAGCCCAGCAACCTGCGGAAAATCCGCGCAGCCCACATCCTGCGCCGGCTGTTCGCTGTATGGCGCGCCGGGGCATCCTGGGAGCAATGCCGCATGATCTACTAAATTCGTTCGTTCTCTATCTGCGCGGGGCAGGTTCTGAACCTATCGAAAGGGCGCGACTGAAAACCACGCGCTTGCAATTCAACAAAGCTTACTTCGAATCAAGCCGCGACTGGTAGATTAGGTATGCGCCCCGCGAAGTAATCTTCAACCGTGTATATCTGAACTATCGGAGATTTCATGAAACGCCCGGCGCTTGCAGCCGTATCTTTCATGCCCTGCGTAACTCGCTCGTCAAAGCAGGTGAATATCCCTAAGTCCGCGCCCGCCTGCTGCCGCGCACCATTGAACGCCTGCACATGTCCGGGGTTCGTATGCCCGCCCTTGACCTGTGAAACTATATCCACGAACTGCCCCTTGCGGATGGGCAGGCGTCCCCATCCGTCTATGCCCTTGTCCCCGCGTTGCCGCGTGTTAGCCTCCATGCCGTCCACCAGCGAAGCCGCCCAGCGCTCGAACTTGAACTTGTCGTACTCGGCGAGATACTTGGCGTCATCTATCGTCTGGGGCATGCCCACGAACTCTATGTCATCCCACAGGCTATCGAAGTGCGAGCGCATGCGCCTCTCAATAACCTTGCAGGCGTTGACGCATATATCTATGCCTATCCAGCGCCTGCCAAGCTTCTGCGCGGCTTCGATGGTTGTGCCGCAGCCACAGAACGGGTCGAAGACTACATCGCCCTCGTTAGAACTTGACTGTAGAATCCGTTCCAGTAATGCCAATGGCTTCTGTGTCGGATAGTTGGTGTTTTCGCTCTCGCCCGCTTGAATATTGGGTATATCATCCCACAGCGACTGAATTGCTACGCCTCGCCCTTCGTCTAGGTAGTATTTGCGTCGGGGGACATTACCAGGTTTTGTTTGTATAACCAAACCTTGATCTATCAAGTCCTGCATTCGTTCTTTTGAGTATCTCCAATATCGGGTCACTCCCATAACTTCATACTGTGGGTTGCCCTTAGCCGCGCCACCTGGTCCAGTCATACTAACAAGCTGGAATCGCCTGCCCGTTTCAGGTTCGATTTTATTATAAGATTTATCTATGCGATCTTGTGAGTAGGACGTAAATTGCTGATTAAATGTGCGTTGATCCGTCTTCGTGTAGTAGAAAACTGTATCGGTATTGGGCGCATAGAACTGACTACCTTGCCCAAAATTTCCTTTGACAGATGTTGACCTTTTCCAGACGATTTCATTGCGGAAGTTTCTACGCTCGAAAATCCCGTCCATCACAGCCTTGAGATAGTGGCTCATGGTGGGATCACAATGCAAGTAGATACTGCCAGTCGGCTTCAGGACACGGTGACATTCCACCAGTCGGTTAGCCATGTAGGATAGATAGGCAAGATTCGCGCCTTCACCCAGCATCATGCGCAGTCCCTCCACAGTCCGGGCAAGTGTAGGCAGGGAAGC
The DNA here is from genome assembly GCA_009838595.1 of Chloroflexota bacterium. Taxonomy (GTDB): domain Bacteria; phylum Chloroflexota; class Dehalococcoidia; order Lucifugimonadales; family JADFKI01; genus Bin90. Next base: position 6,477 of record VXRI01000206.1, read on the forward strand.
CACGTCGTGAAAATCATCAATCGCTTCAGACCATCTCCATGTATCATCGAACGCTACCCATTGCGCCCCGCCGATGAAGGCGTTGTATAGGCGCTTGGAGTTGAAAGGCGGGTCTAGGTATATCAGATCGACCGATTCGTCGAGCATGTCTTCCCGCATCACATCAAGACAATCTCCGAAATAGAGGCGATTTGGCGTAGTCATATTCATTCCTCCTGTGAGGGAACGGTATATCATCCGTCAGGAATATAATTCGTGCTAGACCAGCCGCACATACCGCCGCCGGCCCGCACGCAGTACAGCCCCCACTTCGATGCCCGCCGCAGAATCTTCGCTCACACGCTCGCCGTCTATCTGCACCGCGCCTTGGCTGATAAGCCGCCTTGCCTCGCCGGCGCTGCTCGCTAGTCCGGCGTCAACTAGCAGACGGCTCAGCCGCATTCCTGCGAGCGCATCAGGCGCGGGCAATGCAAATTCCGGAATATCGTCCGGCATTTGCCCGCCTTGCACGGTGCGCTCGAAGTTGCGCTCGGCATTGGTCGCCGCATCCGCGTCGTGGAACTGCGCCACCAGCTCCCGCGCCAGACGCTTTTTAAGCTCCATCGGATTTACCGAGCCGGCGGCGAGCTCCGCGCGCATCTCGGATATCTCATCGTCGGCTATGTCGGTCAGGTATTCGCTGTACGGCAATATCTGATTGTCGGGCAGGGACATCGTTTTGCCGTAGATTTCGTCCGGCGGCTCGTCTATGCCGATGTAGTTACCGAGGCTCTTGCTCATCTTCTGCACGCCGTCGGTGCCTGGCAGTAACGGCATCAGGAAGCACTGTTGCGGCGTCTGCCCTACCATCCCCTGTAAGTCCCGACCTACCAGCAGATTAAACATCTGGTCAGTGCCGCCGAACTCTACATCAGACTCGATGGCAACCGAGTCGTAAGCCTGAAGCAGAGGATATAACAATTCGGTGATGGCGATGGGCTGGTTTGCTTTGAAACGGTTCGCGAAGTCGTCCCGCGCTAGGAACTGCGCCACCGTGAATCGGCTGGTTAGTCCGATGACATCCGTCAGCGAGAACTCTCCGAACCACTCGCTTTGCCAGCGCGTTTCGGTCCTGTCCCTGTCCACAATCTTGAAGAACTGCGCCATATATGTCGCCGCGTTCTCGCGCACCTGCTCGGCGGTGAGCATCGGGCGCGTAGCAGACCTGCCGCTTGGGTCGCCAATCTGCGCCGTCCAGTCTCCGACGATTAGCACTACCTTGTGTCCCAGGTCTTGCAGCTGCCGCAGCTTGCGCAACCCTACAGCGTGTCCCATGTGAATGTCGGTCGCGCTCGGGTCGAATCCCATCTTCAGGCGCAACGGTCTGCCGCCTTGTAGCCGCTCCACGAACTCCGACTCAACAATAATATCGTGCACGCCGCGCTTCAACACGCGGCGCATCACGCCTTCGTCTTTAATCGCGTCTGACAGCAATCTAGCGCGCCTCCTTCAAACAGACTATGTTGTTCCAACGCATTCTCTCACGCGCAATTATATCGCAAAGCAGGGAGGCGGGCGCAACAAATGCCGCTGCCCGCCTCCTGATTGCGCTTCTTGTTCTTGTTTGTCTTTCTACTAGTCCGGCAGCACAGCCACATTCGTCCAATAGTTCAGCAAGTCTCTCACTTTGGCGTTGAACTGGAACACATCTACCGGCTTGGTGATGTAGCTGCTGATGCATTTGCTGTACGCGTACTCGAGGTCTTCCTGCGACTGCGAGGTTGTCAGAACCACGACGCGAATCCTGCCCAAGTCCGGCATTGAATCCAGTGCGCCTAGCAC
>VXRI01000232.1 GCA_009838595.1 Chloroflexota bacterium
GCGGCGGCGTCATCTGTTTCTGACCAATTGACGCGCTCGACCGCATACATGCTAGAAAGGCGAACTCGGCATATGCGCCAAGAGCGATTATGCGGCGCTGCTCATCGGGTGTGGCGACTGCGAAAGTGTGCGGTGTGGCTATCAGGCGCTCGATGCCGGCGTCTTTCGCTCCGGCGAAGAGCGCGATTGCTTCCAATGGCGATATGTGCCCTGATGCGAGAGTCATATCATAAGCGGCGATGATTTCTAACGATTCTTGGACGCCGGCGGTTAGATTGCCGTTGTAGTCGGTTACTCGGACCCTGTTGTAGTCCTGCGTGGGCATCGATACTACTTGTGCGCCTAGTCCGGCAGCGACTTGCACGGCGTCCGGGTTTATGCCGCCTACTGCGCTGTTAAGCGTTATAGAGCCGAGTACATTCAAGCCCGGGTACATCTGGTTGAGCGCGTATGTCAGCGGCGCGGTGTTGTAGTCTTGCGACCGGAGCACGAACCCACCCATCTCGGCTTCGTAGGCGCAACGGGCGACTTCCAGCGCGTCCATTCGGCGCTGCTGGCTGCCGTCCGGCGCGGCGTGGACATGCAGGTCATACGCGCCGCGCAGCATCTTTTCGACTAGTTCGTTCATCGCTGTTCCAACATGCCGATTCAACACTGCCAATCCATGTCGTTTGCCAGTGGACATCAATTTCCATTCAAAGCCGCAATTTAGTGTACACTATTAGCAACGCTATCGACCATGCGCCTAGGATATTCCGATTGTTCATGTCATTTCGAGCGAAGCGAGAAATCTAAACGCGTTGACTACGGACAGATTCATTTCCATACAGCGATTTTAGACCCTTCGCTTCGTTCAGGGTGACAACCGAAAGGCCCGCCCATGCGCCGATATGCCTGAAACTGCATCTCAATAAGTACGGGATAGAAAGCCCGAGAAATTCAAGACAACCTAGTGGAGGACAACAGCATGCTGAAAAAACTGGGACGGATCAACCGCAGGCGAATACCTACAATGGAGGACGACACGCCGCCGGGTCAGTTCGTTACAGAGAAGTTCCCAATACTGACATACGGCTCGACGCCGCGCATCAACCTGGACACTTGGCAGTTTCGGGTGTTTGGGAATGTCGAGGAAGAGATTACGCTCAACTGGGAGGAGTTCACCGCGCTTCCGTACACCAAGCTGGACGCCGAGTTTCACTGTGTAACGCAGTGGAGCAAGCTGCAGAACACCTGGGAAGGCGTGGCGTTCAACGATGTGATGAAGCTGATCAAGCCGACGGCTGACGTTACGCATGTGATGGCGCACTGCTACGGCGGCTATTCGACGAATCTGGCGCTTGATGTGATAACCGACGACGATGTGCTGTTCGCGTGGGCGCACGACGGCGAACGGCTCGCCGAGGCGCATGGCGGTCCGCTGAGGCTGGTTGTGCCAAAGCGCTACGGCTGGAAAAGCGCGAAGTGGGTGAACGGTCTGGAGTTCATGACCGAGGACCGGCCCGGCTTCTGGGAGATACGCGGCTATCATATGGAAGGCGATCCGTGGAAGGAGCAGCGGTTCTGGGATGAGTTGATGTAGGGATGGCGGTATATGCTTATCACTGATTCATAGACAGGAGAACTGGCAAGTTCATTGGCAGTAGTAACGGGAAGGTTGCCGAAAATGACGACGCCCGATAATCCGTATGGAGCAGGGAGTCATTCAGGTTCAATCTGGGATCGCTCTTCCCGCTGTTCACGCTAATGCTAACGATTCTCGTATAGATGACTCTTACAATAACGGGCGATTCAACCGAAATCAGGGTACCTCACAGACCACATTGGACACACTACTAAAGGCGTCTGTCGGCGTTATTTTCGGTCTTGTCAGCGGCAATAAGCCTTGCTTAGCCGGAGACATTGGAAAAACAGAAAGCCCCTCTCCAATGTGAGAGGGGCTTTGCTTTTACCATCAAACTGCCGTCAACCTCGCGCCGTATGTAACGGACGCGCGTTAGATTGCGGCCGCTATGCTGCCTTCTTCTTGCCGGTCGGGGCGGTGAGTTTTAGTGAGAAGAGGCTGGACTCATTCGGTATATCAATCATATTGCCGCACTGGATGCACATGCGGTACTCGCCGTAGATGTCGCGCTTGGAGTTCATGTCGCCGCCGCAGCGGTTGCAGGACTTCAGGTACAAAGCCATTTGCCACCTCACTTACTTTTCCTGTCTTGACGCTTGTGATTAGCCGATTGCATTAATCTGAAACTACACGAATGATGATACATGATTGACACCTATTGTATCAAGTAATAAACTATGCATTGAGTAGTTATTCTATATCCAACGATTGCCAATGCCTTGTAGCAGCGGCGCTAATACATCTACGAAAATATCTGCAATTTGCGGCAAGCGTTGCGTATAATATAACGAGTGAAATGGCGATAGGTTAGCAGAATGGCGACATAGCGCGGGTGCTTTCGTCAGCCGCTCTACATTGCGGGAGGGAACATGAACAGACACCGGCAGGCAAGCGAGCAACTGGATGGCGTCTATATCATCAGCGTGGCGGCGCGCATCCTCGAAATGCACCCGCAGACGCTACGCAAGTACGAGCGCATCGGACTCGTGCGCCCGTCCCGCACAGTGGGCATGCTGCGCCTGTACTCGGACGAAGATGTGGCGCGGCTGCGGCTCATCAAGCATCTCGTCGGCGATATGGGATTGAACCTCGCCGGCGTGCAGCTCGCCTTGCTCTTATTCAACAGGCTGTTGCAGATGAAAGCCAAAGTGCGAAACCTCGCCGGCGAGGAACTACGGCAGTCGCTTGACGAGAGCATCGACGAGATGCTGGGCATGCTGCACGGACAGACATAAGAGAATCGGACATAACAATCACGGAGGACAAGAATTGAGCAGCGAAGAGAGACAAGACGAAGACGCGCCGGCTCCGGACAGCAGCGAAGAATTACTGCGCCAAGTGCTTTCGGAGATGGAAACGCAGACGCTTCCTGAACCAAAAAACGAAATGGAACGCGAACGCGACCAGTTCAAGGCGATGGCGCAGCGGGCGCAGGCGGACTTGGTCAACTACAGACGGCGCGTGGACGAAGAGCGCCAGGAACTGCAGCGCAACGCGAACGCCAGCCTCTTGGCGAAGTTCCTAGGCGTAGTGGACGACTTCGAGCGCGCGATCGACATGCTGCCCGAAGACGCGGCGGCAGTGGGCTGGCAGGAAGGGCTGATGCTGGTCAAGCGCAATCTCGATAACCTGCTGGAATCCGAAGGCGTCAGTAAGATAGAAGCGGACGGCAAGCAGTTCGACCCTTATGAGCACGAAGCGGTGCACTACATGGAATCGCCCGACGCCGAAGACGGCTCTATCATCCAAGTATTCCGAGACGGTTACCGATTGCACGACCGAATACTGCGCGCATCGCAGGTCATCGTCGCGAAATCCGCACAGGATGCTCAGGCGGAATCGGACGATCAGACAAATTCACAATAGACCCTGACAGACATCATTCATCAGGCCCATCGAAAACACCATTCATGGGACACAGCACTAACTCAAACGATCCATTTTTAGGAGAAACAGATGGCAAATATACTCGGAATCGACCTCGGAACCACAAACTCATGCATGGCGGTGATCGAAGTGGGCGAGCCGCGTGTGGTGGAGAACGCAGAGGGCGGGCGGACTACGCCGTCGGTCGTGGGTCTGAACACGCGATCCAACGAGCGCTATGTGGGCACGACCGCCAAGCGACAAGCAGTAACGAACCCGGAGAACACAGTCTATTCGGTGAAACGACTGATGGGCAGGCGCTTCGACGACAACAGTGTGCAGCGCGACCTGTCGCTGCTGCCCTACAAGGTAGTGCAGCATACGAACAACGACGCATATGTCGTCATGGGCGGCAAGAACCATGCGCCGCCGGAAATCTCCGCGATGGTGCTGCAAAAGCTGAAGCAGGACGCCGAGGCAAAGCTTGGCGAAAGCATCAACCAAGCCGTCATCACCGTACCGGCGTACTTCAACGACAGCCAGCGCAACGCCACGAAGGACGCGGGCCGCATCGCCGGTCTAGAAGTGCTGCGTATCATCAACGAGCCTACAGCGGCATCGCTCGCCTACGGGCTGGACAAGAAGACCGACGAGACTATCGCGGTATATGACCTCGGCGGTGGCACATTCGACATCACGGTGCTGCAAATCGGCGAAGGCGTGTTTGAGGTCAAGGCGACGAACGGCGACACGCACCTAGGCGGCGACGACTTCGACGAACGCATCGTAGATTGGATTGTGGAAGAGTTCCGGCGCGAGCAGGGCATCGATCTGAAGCAGGACGGCATGGCATTGCAGCGTCTGCGCGAGGCGGCGGAGCGCGCGAAGATCGAACTTTCCACACTGATGCAGTCCGAGATAAACCTGCCGTTCATCACCGCGGACGCATCCGGACCCAAGCATCTGGTAATGAGCCTGTCGCGCTCTAAGCTGGAGCAGTTGGTCGCCGACCTAGTACAGCGCACGATTGACCCTTGCAAGAAGGCGATCGCAGACGCTGGCGTGAGCGTGGGCGAAATTGACGAAGTAATCCTGGTGGGCGGCATGACGCGCATGCCTGCGGTACAGAAGGTCGTAACGGACCTGTTCGACAAAGAGCCGCATCAGGGCGTCAATCCGGACGAGGTCGTGGCGATTGGCGCGGCGATACAGGCGGGTGTGTTGCAAGGCGAAGTGCAGGATATTCTGCTGCTGGACGTTACTCCGCTCAGCCTCGGTATCGAGACGCTCGGCGGCGTGTCCACCGCACTTATTTCGCGTAACACGACTATCCCGACAGCGAAGAGCGAGACATTCACCACCGCAGCGGACAATCAGCCAAGCGTTGAGGTGCATGTGGTGCAGGGCGAGCGCAGCATGGCGGCTGAGAACAAGAGCATCGGCAGGTTCATCCTCGACGGCATATTGCCCGCGCCGAGGGGCGTGCCGCAGATCGAAGTTACATTCGACATCGATGCGAACGGCATCCTGAACGTGTCCGCGCAGGATAAAGGTACAGGCAAGGAGCAGCGCATCACCATCACGGCGAGCAGCGGCCTGGCGCAAAGCGAAATCGACCAGATGGTGCGCGACGCCGAGATGCATGCCGAGGAAGACGCGCGCCGCCGCGAAGATACGACTACGCGCAACAACGCCGAGAACTTGGCATACAGCGCGGAAAAGTTGATTGCGGACAACGCGGACAACCTGCCGGAAGACCTGAAGTCCACTGCGAAGGGTAAGATTGCAGCAGTACGCGCCGCTCTAACCGGCGGTGACATTGCCACGATTACTGCCGCGTCCAATGAACTGCAAGAAGCGATGCAGCAGCTCGGCCAGGCAGTGTATGCTCAGGCAAGCGCGCCCGGGCAGTCTGGCGCGGACCCCGGCGATATGCCGCCGGACGACGGCACCGTTGAGGGCGAGTATCGTGAAGTTGACCCGAAGGAGTGAGGTGGGGCGGATAAGTCCTCCCAATTAACAACAGGGGCGGTTCAATTTAGAACCGCCCCTGTTGTTTTGTCCAGGCCTTAGCCTATGTAGAGCCGTGTAAGTCACCGTTGCGCTGCAATTTGCGCTCGACTTCCTTGCGTGTCTTCTCATCCAGCATTTCCAGCACTTCCGATATGCCTTCCTGCTTACCTTGCGATATGCCTTCCTGTTTGCCCTGCTTGAAACGCTTGGCTAAGTACCTTTCCGCTATCATTCTTATCACCTCTACTGTTACTGCTATTAGTAGGGAATATGCCGCCATTGCGGGAAGGCCGTCTGAGACTTCGGGCAGGATAGCGACGTATATGTCGAACGGTGTGGCACTTGGGAGGGCGGCGACATGGCGCAATACCGCGTAAATGCTCACCCCGACCAACTGCACGCCGAAGGTGCTGTAATAGAACCACGCCCACGGACTATCTAGGCTGAGTGCCGGCACGCGCTCGGTGTCTTCGTCGCCCTCTTGTCCTTGTATTGATGCGTCCCCGGAATCTTCTGTTTGCACTTAACTCTCATTTTCATTTAATCAGCGTGGTGTCAATGTGTCAACGGAGTGGACCGTCAGCGGTTGGACTGCGAGCGCTGGACGCGTGCCCATGTGTCGCGCAAGGTTGTTGTGCGGTTGAAGATAGGCTTGCCGGACATCGAGTCGCGCGTGTCCACGCAGAAATAGCCTTGCCGTTCGAACTGATAGCGGCTGCCCGGAGACGCATCCGCAAGGCTCGGTTCGAGTTTGGCGGCTTCTACGACTACCAGCGATTCCGGATTCAGGAACGACAGCCAGTCCGCTCCGTCGTCGGCTTCTTCGTCGGGGTTCCAGCGCATGAACAGATGGTCGTATAGCCTCACTTCGGCGTCTATTGCATGTTCGGAGGAAACCCAGTGCAACGTGGCGCGCACGCGGCGTCCGTCCGGCGCGCTGCCGCCTCGCGTTTCAGGATCGTATGTGCAGCGCAGTTCTATCACCTCGCCGTCATTGTCCTTCACTACTTCCTCACACTTGATGAAATAGCCGTAGCGCAAGCGGACTTCGCGTCCGGGCGCAAGGCGATAGAATCTGCGCGGCGGGTCTTCCATAAAATCGTCGCGCTCGATATACAGTTCGCGCGAGAACGGGACCTTGCGCGTGCCAGCAGTCTCGTCCTCAGGATTGTTCACGGCGTCCAGCCAGTCTGTTTCTCCTTCGGGGTAGTTGGTGATGACGACTTTCAACGGGCGAATAACAGCCATGGCGCGCGGCGCGGTCTTGTTCAAATGATCTCGGAGGCTGTGCTCTAACAGCGCGATGTCTATGATGGCGGCATTCTTTGCCACACCTATTCTGTCGCAGAAGTCGCGGATTGCCTCCGGCGTGTAGCCGCGCCTGCGAAAGCCGGCAATAGTCGGCATTCGCGGGTCGTCCCAGCCGTTCACATAGCCGCCTTCTACTAGGCGTAATAGGCGGCGTTTGCTTAGCACAGTATGGCTCAGGTTTAACCGAGCGAACTCTATCTGGCGCGGCTGGTACATGCCCAACTCTTCCAAGAACCAGTCGTACAACGGGCGATGATCTTCGTATTCCATCGTGCAGATGGAGTGCGTGATACGCTCGATGGAGTCGGATTGCCCGTGCGCGAAGTCGTACATCGGATAGATGCGCCACTTGGCACCGGTGCGGTGGTGCTCGGTGTTAAGTATGCGGTACATCACGGGGTCGCGCATGTTGATATTGGGCGATGCCATGTCGATTTTGGCGCGCAGCACATGCGCGCCGTCCGGAAACTCGCCGTCTTTCATACGCTCCAGCAGGTCGATGTTCTCTTCGACTGATCGCTCGCGGTAAGGGCTCTCCCTGCCCGGCTGGGTCAGCGTACCGCGATATTCGCGTATCTCGTCCTGGCTGAGGCTGTCCACATACGCCTTGCCATCTAGCACGAGCTGCTTGGCGAATTCGTAGAGTTCGTCGAAGTAGTCGGATGCATACAGTTCGCGGTCGTGCCAGTCGAAGCCCAGCCAGCGGACATCCTCTTTCTGCGATTCGACGTATTCCACACTTTCCTTTGTAGGGTTCGTGTCGTCGAATCGCAGGTTGCACAGCCCGCCGAAGTCGCGCGCCAAGCCGAAGTTCAGGCAGATAGACTTGGCGTGCCCGATGTGCAAGTAGCCGTTCGGTTCGGGCGGGAAGCGGGTGTGAATGCGCCGGTCGAACCTGCCGGATTCGTTGTCGTTGTTGATTGCCTGCTGAATGAAGTTAGACAATGTTGATTCTTCGTTGATAGTCATAGGTTACTACTTCCTTGTCTCGTGCCGCCTAGACGCGTTCCAACCTTGCCATCCAGGAGAAATTATTGTGAAAAGAATAACACATCCACAACATTGCTGATTGGCGACTATTGGCGGCAATTAGCCTAAGGTTATGGCTCATCTGGCGAAAATATATCGCAACACGAAGGCGTAATTGTGGTAATATCAACCGCGGGGCAGAATTATTCGTATGGATAGGCACCAATTCGAGCCAATGCCATCCTTTCCTAACCTTCCTCCACCAATGGGAAGATACTAAAGGCAATAATGCACTTCTGATACTTCAAGGAACATTGCGAATAAGGTAACCGTCCCCAAATTGGTGTGCCATGAAGGAAGCGGGGAATCCTGATAAAGTTCTGATTGCACAACGCAGAACTTGGGGTTCCCACCGATGCCCAGAATACGATTCACACTGCCATAGGT
>VXRI01000286.1 GCA_009838595.1 Chloroflexota bacterium
TTTAGATTTCTCGCTTTGCTCGAAATGACAAGGAAAAAGCGAATTGTCAACACAGCCTAGTCTCCCGCCGCAGCCTGTTCCGGCAGCTTGGTCCGCGACTTGGCGTTGCCGATTATGAAGCCTAGCATGCCGATTAGCGCTCCGATGCCCGTTATGCCGAATGTGTTCGGTGTGCCGATGAAGTTGTGTATTGGGATGAACACGAACGCGCCGAACGAGCCGCCTACATCCCACGCCTGCTGCAGTGTTGCCATCGCCGCGCTGCGCTCTCGCATAGGCGCTCTGTCCACTGTGAACGACTGTATGCCCGGCTGCAGCAGCCCGAATCCCAGCCCGGCGAAGAATCCGCCGCTTAAGAACATCGCCTGGAAGAACGCTCCGTTCAGTACGAACATCGCAATCGCCACTGCCAGCAATCCCGGCACGATGACCGTCGCGCGCCCCAACCTGTCCGCGATTGGCCCGCCTGCCGCCATCGCGAACATGGACACGACCGAGAACACCGTGTAGAACAGCCCCGGATTGCCCAAGTTCTGTTCGTGTGCCAGCAGCGGCAGGTAGGTGTTCGTCGGCGCTGTGGTGAAGGTATATGTCAGGAACACCAGCGTGGGGAACAGAGCCGAGCGCGCTATCAGCGGCGGCTTGTCGGCGGATGCGCCGGCTGCAGGACCCGGAGTTGGACGATCGAGCCCGATGCGGCTTGTGGATATTCGAAGGCATGCCAAAGTGCCGATAGCCGCCACCAGCGCCGAGAACTGGAAGGCGTTCTGCGGACCGGCGTTTTCGTATAAGAACGACGACACGAACGGCGAATACAGGAACGATATGTTGATGGCGTTACCCATATACGCCATCGCTTCGGCGCGGCGTGTGTTCGGCGCGAGGTTCGCTACCATAGTAGATGTGGCGACGGGTCCGAGCGCAAGCCCGACGCCTTGCAGCATGCGCATCGGCATCAGCCACCACGGGCTGAGCGCGAAGATGTACGACAGGCTGCCGAGCGATACGATAGCCGTGCCGATAACCGCCACGCGCTTGGGACCCAGCGTGTATATCCACTGCCCGCCGACAGGTCGTATCAGCAAGCCTACAATGCCGAACGCGCCGATGATTATAGGCAGGTGAAACGACGCGTCGCCCTTAAGGTATTCGACGGCGAACGGCGGGATAATCGTCAGCGTCGCGGTGTAGCCGGCGAACATGAAGTGCCCGGTAATCAGCGTCAGAATGAAATCGCGCGTCCAAAGCCTATCGCCCTTTCCATCCAAGACGGCGGCAATCCGCCCGACCAACTCGTTCACGGCAACCTTCTCGTTTCTTCCCGCCAATCCGTCATCATAACTGCCAGCACCGCAACTGACTGTAACATATCAGCCGCTATGCTAAACAGGATGTACAGGATATGGCATAGTTCTATTCACGCCGGAGCACGCCCATTCTGACCTTTCCCCAATAAGGGCTTACAGGAGTATGTAGTAGGTGATTCTAGTAGGACTTTGTGCTAATTCTCCGCGTACGCGCCTGATTGCGGCGTGGCGGCATTAGGCTTATACTCACGGGCATAATAATATGAAGGCGGGCGAATTGAGACAAATACAGATTGAAAATAGCGAGCCCGCATAACAGGAGGGATTGGAGATGAATCTACTGGTACTATCCGGCGGCAGGCATCCTTATGAAGAGTCCACACCTGTGCTAGAAGGCTTTCTGACCGGAGCCGGGCATGAGGTGAATGTTACCGAAGACGCTTCAATTCTGGCGGACGCGGATGCGATGAACGACTACGATGCGCTGGTGTTCAACACGATGCGCGCGGGCGACGATGCGATGACGCGCGAGCAGCAGGCAGGCATGACGCGGTTTATCAACGACGGCAAGGGCTTCGTCTGCATCCACATCGCGGGCTGCGCCTCGGCAGACTGGCCCGAATACTACGACATCACCGGAGGCGGTTGGCTGCTCTCCGATAGCTACCACCCGCCATACGGCAAGTTCGAGGTGAACATCACGGACGCGGACAGTCCCGGCGCGGCGGGTATATCTGACTTCGAGACGAACGACGAACTCTACATGGGCATCGAGTTCAAAGACGGCAACGATGTCTTCATGACCGGCGACTCTGAAGACGGCACTTGGATTTGGCGCGGCGAAGAGACTTTCATGCCCGGCGGCACATTCCCGCTCGGCTGGACGCGGCAATTCGGCAACGGTAAAGTGTTCGTAACATTGCTAGGGCACAACGGATTGAGCTTCGAGACACCGGAGTTTCAGCGCGTGGTGCTGAACGGAATCGACTGGACGACATCGTAATCCGTCAGTTATTCGCCGGACGATAAATCCATAGCGCGGACTTACCCATGATGGACTTACCCATAAGATAGGAGGCAAGGCTTATGAGGCTAGAAGGCAAGGTCGCAATCATAAGCGGCGGCGCGCGAGGGCAGGGCGCTGCGGAGGCGAAGATGTTCGCGCGAGAAGGCGCGAAGGTCGTCTTCGGCGACATTCTTGATGACGAAGGCAAGCAGGTCGAAGCCGAGATTAACGAGACCGGCGGAGACGCAACTTATGTTAACTTGGATGTTACCAGCGAAGACGCTTGGCAGAACGCTGTCAATACCGCAGTCGAGCGCTACGGCAAAGTGGACATTCTGGTGAACAACGCCCGCGTCGCGTTCTGGAGATTCGGCGCCGACGCAAGCGAGCAAGACTGGGACACCGTGATGGACATCAACGCCAAGGGCGTGTTCCTAGGCACAAAGGCGGTGATTCCGGCGATGCGAGATGCGGGCGGCGGATCCATCGTGAACATATCGTCCATATCCGGCATGGTGGGTCAGGCGACCATCCATCCCGGTTACAACGCATCCAAAGGCGCGGTTCGCATACTCACCAAGTCCACCGCGATCCAATACGCGAAAGAAGGCATACGCTGCAATTCTGTGCATCCCGGGCCGGTGCGCACGGAGATGACCGCACGCGGCTGGCGAGACCCAGAGCGGCGCCAGCGCACCGAGCAGAACACGCCGCTAGGCCGTTACGCCGACGCCGACGAGATAGCGAGCGGCGTGCTGTTCCTAGCATCAGACGAATCGTCCTACATGACGGGCAGCGAGTTAGTTATTGATGGCGGCGTAACCGCGCAGTAGCCACTGATAATTTATATTGATATACGGGATGGATTGTCCATACCCATCCTGTATATCTTGTGCATCCGTGTTAGTTCCGGCCCTAAACCTGAACTTCGAATCCGTTGACACTGTAAATGTGCCGTCCATATACTTTTGCGAAATGGATAGCGGTGTAGGTGAATGACGACTAATTTTGTGTTTGTTACCGGCGGTGTGGTCAGCTCTATTGGCAAGGGCATCGCCGTCGCCTCTCTTGGGCGAGTGCTTAAGAGCAGAGGCGTGTCCGTTTCCGTGCTCAAACTCGACCCGTATCTCAATGTCGATCCAGGCACTATGTCTCCGTATCAGCACGGCGAGGTATTCGTAACGCGCGATGGCTGCGAGACCGACCTCGACCTTGGCCACTACGAGCGCTTTATCGATGTGGAACTGACACGCGCATCCAACCTGACCGCCGGGCAGATATACCAAGACATTATCTCACGCGAGCGGCAGGGCGAGTTCCTCGGCGGCACTATCCAAGCCGTTCCGCATGTTACCGACGCCATCAAGCAGCACATGCTCAGTCTCGCGCAAAGCAGCGAAGCCGAAGTCATCATAGTCGAAGTCGGCGGCACAGTCGGCGATATCGAAGGGCTGCCATTTCTCGAAGCCATCCGGCAGATGCGCAACGAAGTCGGCCGGGACAACGTCTGCTACATCCATCTGACATTCTTGCCGTTCATCATGGCTACGGGCGAACTGAAGACCAAGCCCACGCAGCACAGCGTCCGCGAACTGCGCAGCATCGGCATTCAGCCTGATGTCATCGTCTGCCGCAGCGACTACGAAGTCGATGACGACATCAAGCGCAAGATAAGCATCCACTGCGATGTGCCGCTTCCTGCCGTCATAACCCTGCCCACGGTAGAGACGGTGTATGAAGTGCCGCTCATACTGGAAGACGAAGGTATGGGCGAACTCGTAGTTAATACCTTGGGCATCGAGAGCGTGGGGCGCGACATGGCGGGCTGGGAGATGCTGGTAGAGGGCATCAAGACGCCAAAGGAAGCCCTGCCTGTCGCGGTCGTGGGCAAGTATGTGGACTTGCAGGATTCGTACCTGTCGGTCAAGGAAGCGCTGTTCCACGCGGGCATGGCGCATGATGTGGACATCGAAGTGCGCTGGGTGCGCTCTGAGGACATAGAGCAGCAAGGACCGTCGCGCCTGCTGGATGATGTGCGCGGCATCGTGGTGCCCGGCGGCTTTGGGCAGCGCGGCGTCGAGGGAATGATCCTCACTGCGGAATACGCCCGCACGCACAAGATACCCTATCTCGGCTTGTGCCTTGGCTTGCAGGTGATGGTAATCGAGATGGCGCGGAACGGGCTTGGCAAAGAGACGGCGCACTCCACCGAGTTCAACCCGCTCACCGCAGACCCGGTTATCGACATTATGCCGGAGCAGCGCGTTATAACGCAGATGGGCGGCACGATGCGGCTCGGTGAGTATCCATGCGACCTGATGGCGGATAGCAAGGCGCGCGCCGCGTACGGCGTATCGTCGATCAGCGAGCGCCACCGCCACCGCTTCGAGTTCAACAACGACTATCAGGAAGCGTTCGAGTCAGTCGGGCTATGGCCCTCCGGCCTTTCCCCGAACCGCAAACTGGTGGAGATTATGGAGCTGGAACCGAACATGCACCCGTTCATGCTGGGCGTGCAGTTCCACCCGGAGTTCCGCTCTCGGCCGAACAAGCCGCATCCATTGTTCGAGGGCTTCGTAGAATCCGCGCTGGAGACACTGCGCGAGGGCGCGCAACATTCGCTGCCGATAGATGAAGACGCCAATCGCTCCGTGGACACGCTATGACGCAGGTACGAGCCTAACCTTCCTACATCATAGGCACATCACCATGGCAGACATCATGTCACAATGTCACAACATTATGGGGATGGGATATTCCCCCAGCCCCAGCCCGTGAAGCAACCCGTTGCGAATGGGGATTTTAGCGGATATAATGCGTAAGGTAGGGTGTATTCCAGTGTGCTATGCTTCGTTGAGACTGCCCTTCGGCGTCTAGCGCTGATGCACACTTTCCCCAGTTGTCGATTGTCCCCTGCCATGAGCCTGCCTGTCTAGCCTGCCCGCGCGTATGAGCGCGCCGTTTAGTTTGTCATAAGGCACATTATTTCTTCTCGTCTATTTCAGTCCATCAGCCTTTAGCATGCGCCTTTTGGGCGCGGAGTATCTTATGAACCTCGCTGAGCTTCAAAGCCTTAACAACGAAGACCTCTACAAACTCGGAAAAGAACTGGGCGTCTTCGAGAACGGCAACATGCCGAATCGCCGCGAGATGATGAACAAGGTGCTCGCCAACCTCTCCGAGAAGAACGGCAACCTGAAGGCGGGTGGCATTCTCAGCATCCTGAACGACGGCTATGGCTTCCTGCGACAATCCGGCGCCTCTGCCAGCAACTCCGATGTTTATGTCTCGCAGTCGCAGATCCGCCGCTTCAGCCTGCGCACCGGTGACGAGGTGCATGGGCAGGTGCGCCCCCCCAAGGATGGCGAGCGCTACTTCGGCCTTGTCCGCGTCGAGCAGGTCAACGGCAGCGAGCCTGACCGCTCCCGCCGCCGCAAGCACTTCGAGAGCCTGACCGCCATCCACCCCACGCGGCAGATAGCGCTCGAAACGCGCAAAGACCTCGTGTCCACGCGGCTTATTGACATGCTGGCGCCCATCGGCAGAGGGCAGCGCGGGCTTATCGTCTCCCCGCCCAAGGCGGGCAAGACCACGCTGCTCAAGCAGATCGCCGACGGCATCGCGGCTAACGCCAAGGACATCCACATCATGGTCGCGCTCATCGGCGAGCGCCCCGAAGAGGTAACCGATGTCACTCGCTCGGTCAACGGTGAGGTGTACAGCTCCACTTTCGACGAGCCGGTTGAAGACCACTGCCGCGTCGCCGAAATGGTGCTGGAACGCTCCAAGCGCCTCGTTGAAGGCGGAAAGGATGTGGTCATCCTTTTGGACAGCATCACGCGGCTTACTCGCGCCTACAATCTCGCCGTGCCAAGCAGCGGTCGCACCCTGTCCGGCGGTATGGACCCCGTCGCGCTCTACCCGCCCAAGAGGTTCTTCGGCGCCGCTCGCAATACCGAAGAAGGCGGCTCGCTCACCATCATCGCCGCATGCCTCATCGACACGGGCAGCAGGCTCGACGACCTTGTTTACGAGGAGTTCAAGGGCACGGGAAACATGGAAGTCCATCTCGACCGCCGCCTTGCCGAGCGCCGCTTCTTCCCCGCCGTTGACATCGAGCGCAGCGGCACGCGCCGTGAAGAACTGCTCATCGACGAGGCTTCCCTACAGCATGTCTGGCTGCTCCGCCGTTTCGTCGCGCTGCAAAGGTCACAAGGCGAGGACAACGCCATCGAGGTCATCACCAA
This sequence comes from Chloroflexota bacterium, assembly GCA_009838595.1. GTDB lineage: Bacteria > Chloroflexota > Dehalococcoidia > Lucifugimonadales > JADFKI01 > Bin90. The sequence continues at coordinate 6,561 of VXRI01000286.1, forward strand.
AATAATGCGCAACACACGCAACAACAAGGAGTTCCTCGCCAACCTGCCCCGTCTCGCGCAAGAGGTCTCGCCCATGCGCCGATAGCCGACTTCCCGCGCCGCGTCTAATCGCTTATACTTGCGCGCGCTATCCTTGAATGAGTTGTATAAATGACCACAGATGCCCCGACGACGAACCCGTATTCTGTCGAAGAGCGGATGGCGCGCATAGAGGCGCAGCAGGAGATTATCATTGAACTGCTGAGGGATCACAACGAGAAGTTTGATGCCATCAACACGAAGTTTGACGCTATTAACGACCGCTTCGACACGAAGTTTGACGCCCTCAACCACAGAATCTTCCTCGCAGGTATCGGCATCTTCTCCATCGTCGGCGCAGGCGTCGTCGCCTACATCGTCAACTTGCTTTCCTAACCCCGCACCCTCGCCTAGCCCGCTTGCCCCGTCGCCGCTGACAGTACGACCACGCTCAGCTCGCGCGGCAAGCTCGTCGCCGTTACGCGCAGCGTAGGCCGCGGCGACACATCATTCGCTCCCAACTCGCCCAGCAGCGCATCCAGCGCACTCGCATCATCCGCATCGTCGGCGTCTTCTGCCCGCCAGCCCACGGGTATCACTATCCGCGGTCCCACCTGCTGCACCAGCCGAGCCATACGCTTCGCCGCGCGCTCCCCGCCGCTCGCGTCCACCACCAGCACTTCCACATTGTTCAGCTCGTCCAGCTGCCGTGAACTCAGCGCCGGCACAGTACCGCCCGCGTGGCACACTCGCACACCCTCCGCGCGCATCGCATACACCGTGCTCACCAATCGACCGTCCGAGTCTTCGGCGTCCCCGTACGGCGTACCCATGCCGCTTATGTAGAAGTTCGCAATCTCGTACTCGCCCGGCCCGCGCAGCACGCGAGGGGAACCGCCCACCGCGCCCGCATTGGAATGGCGCGGCGCGTCCATGCTGACCGTCACTATGTCCGCGCTCGTCTCCGGCATCCGCGCGCCGTCCCCCGCGTAATACGGATCCGACACCACCGCCGTCTGTCCCGACTGCACTCGCACCGCCCAGTTCCCCAGCCACGATATTTCCATTGCTTTCACCTCCTCTATACACAATTTTAACACCATTGTCAGTTGTCAGTCGTCAGTTTTCGAGTGTCAGTTGTCAGCAGGTTAGTCTTCCGGGCGGTCAGTAAATGACATCATGGATGCCTATTTCCACGGTAAAACAAGCAATTTCCGCCTATTTCCCGTAACACTCCCGTAATACAACTGGCGTAGCATTCCTTTCGTGCGCAAAGGCGCAAGAGCATTGCATGCAGGAGATTAAGCAAGCAATCATCTATACATCAGGATAGACCATCGCCCAGTAATTGTCTGAAAATGACGCGGCCTTTACATTGACACTGTAAATCACACGGGCGTATCGTTTCAGACAAGCAAATGGGCTACCTGCGCCAAACGGCGCATATCGTATTCAACAACCCAATATACAACTAACAACAACAGCGCGTAGCCAACCCCAAGCACGAGACGCATAGCCATAAAAAGGGCGAGATGACAATCAACCAAAGCACGACACGCGGAGCGATTAGGTGACGACGGAAGCGCAGCCACAGATTCAGCAAGAA
>VXRI01000311.1 GCA_009838595.1 Chloroflexota bacterium
GCTTAGGATAGGAGCAAGATACCGCTACTGGCACGCCACGCTTGCACGACCATGTCAATTATTATATTAAACATAAAACCTGTGAATTCGCCTCGCGGGCAAAACCGCTCCGGCGCATACGCATACATAAAGGACACGACCATGACAGATCGCCCCACAAGCAGCGTCAACCTAGGCTGGCAGAGAGATTTCCAATTCTCGTCGCAAGATACGCACGGGCACACGGTAACCGTTGACGCGCCGCAAAGCGAAGGCGACACATTCGACGGCATGATGCCCGGCGACCTGCTGCTGACGAGTCTCGGCAGTTGCAGCGGCATCGATGTGGTAAACATACTGCGACGGCAACGCCAAGATGTGACCGGGCTAGAGATAAGCGTTACCGGCGAGCAGCTGCCGGACGCGCCGTGGACATGGGTTGCCATTGAGTTGCAATACACGGTGCGAGGACGAGGTCTGCGCGAATCCGCCGTCCGCCGCGCAATCGAATTATCGGAAGAACGTTATTGTTCGATAGGCGCGACGATAGGAGGACGCGCTGAGATTACGAGCACTTTTACGATTGTGGAAGAGTAGAGACACAGAGGGCACCTTCCGCCATAAGTGTTTAGATGGTTTGAAGTTACTCTTGCCCCATCGTAACCTGTCCCCAGAGCGAAAATGAGACTTGCGATGGCCACCTGTGCGGCAGTTCGGCGCTGTGTGGTATGATTTGAATCGTTCACGCAGGCTTTGCCATGCGACTTTTCGACAATTCTGACACTTGCACATATCAGGAGGTTGCCAGTGCCTAATTTGACCGCCGAGCAGTTGGAAGAACTGCGACAGATTCCGACCTGCTCCGTAGCCAACGCCATCGAAACATTCGACGTAATGCCGCGCACGGAAGGATTTATGCTGCCCGCCGTCAAGTCTATCTTCCCGGAAATGGGACACATGATTGGCTACGCGGTTACTGCCGTCATCACTGCGAATATGCCGCCGAGCGGGCATATGAATGTTTCGCGCCTCGATTGGGTCGATGCGATTTTGAGCGTGCCGGAGCCGCGCGTGCTCGTGCTGCAAGACCTAGACTATCCTAATGTCATCGGCTCGTTCTGGGGCGAAGTGCAGGCGAACATCCACGGTGCGCTGGGCTGCGTGGGCACCGTAACCGACGGCGGCGTGCGCGACCTAGACGAAATGCGCGAGCTGGGCTTTAACGCCTTCGCCAGCGATGTGCTCGTCTCCCATGCGTATGTGCACCTCATTGATGTCGCCGTGCCGGTTACCGTCGGCGGCTTGAAGGTGAACATGGGCGATATTATACTGGGCGACCAGCACGGCGTGATGAGCGTTCCGCACGACATAGCCGCGGATGTGCCGGCTGCCGTCAAGCGAGTGGAAGATCGCGAGCGCGAGATGATTAGCCTATGCCAGTCCGAAGACTTCAGCGTGGAAAATCTGAAGAACCAGCTCCGCAAGATGTACGGCGGATAAGCGAATGTCTCGCGCCACCGATGGTTCGATGACAGCAGTGTTCAAGTAGTCTGGAGTGCGATATGCAGGGCGCAAAAGTAGTCTTTCTTCACGGGTTGCGGCCGGAGATTGTGGATGTCATAACACAGTACACGCCTGACGGCTGGACGACCGAACTCGCGACCGCCGCCACGCCCATCGACGAGCAGAAGGCGATGGTCGAAGACGCCGACTTCCTGCTGGTCTATGGCGCGCGCCTTCACGACGATGTTCTGCGCGCCGCCGAGAATGCGCGGCTGGTGCAACTGCTCGCAGCGGGCTATGACAGCATGAATCTACCACTCATGGCGGCGCTCGAAGTGCCATGCGCGAACAATGGCGGCGCTAATTCGTGGGCTGTCGCGGATCACGCCCTCTTGCTGATGTTGGCGCTGTACAAGCAGCTGATGCCCGTCGAACCCGCCACGCGCGAAGGTCGTTGGAACGCGCCGATAACCGGCAGCAATACCTTCGAGATGGCGAACAAGCTCGTGGGCGTGCTGGGCATTGGTAACATCGGGCGGCAGGTCGCGCGGCGCGTGCTGGGCTTCGACGCGCAGGTGCAGTACTATGACCTGTATCCGCTGGACGAAGAGCGCGAGCGCGAACTCGATGTGCGCCGTGTCTCGCTCGATGAACTGTTCCGTACATCGGACATCGTAACCTGCCACGCGCCGCTCACGCCGCAGACGCGCCACATCGTCAACCGCGAGCGCCTTGCCATGATGAAGCCAACAGCTGTGCTAATCAATACCGCGCGCGGTCCCGTAGTGGACGAATCCGCGCTGATAGAGGCGCTCCGGAACGGCGTGATCGCCGGCGCCGGCTTGGATGTGTTTGAGCAAGAGCCGGTCGATCCCGACAATCCGCTGCTGCGAATGGACAATGTCGTGGTAACGCCGCACATGGCAGGCACGACCTGGAACACATGGTTCCGCCGTGCCCAATTCGGCTATGAAAACATGCAGCGCGTCTGGAACGGCGAAGCGCCACAAGCCATAGCCCGCGACTTCGACTAGGCACAAGTTATCAGTTCATAACAGGCAGTTGTCAGCTTGGGTACAATTTACAGCTCCTGATTTACTGATAACTGAAATTCCAAAGCGACAACTAACAACTCAAAACCCCGAAGGGAGCAAATCGTGGAACCAGTTATAAAGAACTACGAAGGCTTGGAAAACCCAATCTTGGGCCCCGAAGACGGCGTGCCCAACTATGTGATGCTGTATGTGCAGCACCCGCCGGGAGGTACCAGCCCCGGGCACATCCACGAGTGGGAGCACCAGGCGTTCATCACGGAAGGCGAGGGCGTGCTGTGGGTCGAGGGCACTGAATATCCTATCAAGAAGGGCGACGCGGTGCTTGTGCCGCCCAATGTGAACCACCAGTTCCGCAACACGGGCGACACCACGCTGAGCAGGGTTACGGTCAACCCGCTCAACTCTGTGGAATAGATATTCACACAAAGCCGCCGGTGATGTCATAACACAGCGTTCGAAATCACCGACGGCTTTCGCTTTCAGGCTGACGGGAGGACGAATTATGCAACGAATGAGCGGTGCGCAGGCTCTTGCACGGCAACTGCGATCCGAAGGCGTCGATGCCATTTTTACATTGCCGGGCGTGCAGATAATGGCGGCGTTCGACGCTCTATACGACCTGCGCGACGACATCCGGCTTGTGCAGACGCGTCACGAGCAGGCGACCACTTACATGGCTGACGGCTATGCCAAGGCAACGGGCAAAGTGGGCGTGGCAATGGTCGTGCCCGGTCCCGGCGCGCTCAACGCCACCGCCGGTCTTGGTACGGCGTTCGCAAGCTCATCGCCTGTGTTGCTCGTATCAGGACAGATTGCCAGTAACACGCTTGGCAAGCGACAGGGACAGCTCCACGAAGTCGAAGACCAGCTCGATGTGTTCAAGCCTATCACCAAGTGGAATCACCGTGTAACCGAAGTCGGCGAGATACCGGAGGCTGTGCACGAGGCCTTCCGCCAGCTGACGACCGGACGCCCGCGACCTGTCGAACTAGAGGTGCCGCCGGACACCCTCGCCGCTCTGGGCGACGCGGACATCATCGAACCGGAAGTCTTTCCTTCCGCTGCCGCCGATGCAGACGCCATACGGCGCGCGGCCGAAGTATTGGCGCGCGCAGAACGGCCGGCGATTATTGCCGGTGGCGGCAGCATCATATCCGGCGCGGCAGATGAACTGCGCGAGGTCGCCGAGTTTCTGCAAGCATCCGTAATGACCACGCAGCAGGGCAAAGGCGCGCTGCCGAACGACCACGACCTGATGGTTGGCGTGAACTATGCACTCGTGGAGCCGGTACAGCACGTGCTGCCGGAATGCGATGCGCTGCTCGCGGTGGGTACGCGCCTGCTGTTCAGGGCATTCTCTCCCGACGACGTCCCTCCAATCGTCCACATCGACGCGGACGCCACCGAAATCGGCAAGAACCTGCCAACCGAGGTGGGCATAGTAGGGGACGCGAAGATAGCGCTGCGGCAGCTGCTCGAACGCTTGCGAGCAATCAGCACGCCAAAGGAATCGCGCAGCCAAGAGATTGCAGGATACAGGCAGTCCGCGAACAATGACCTAGACGAACTCGCGTCCGACCAGTTGCGGATAATCCAAGACATACGCGGCGCGCTTGATGACGACGACATTCTGGTAAGCGGCATGACGAACATCGGATACTGGAGCCATGTAGCGTATCCGGTGAACACGCCGCGCACCTACCTAACATCGTCATACTTTGGCACGCTTGGCTATGCCTACCCGACAGCGCTTGGCGCGAAGGTAGGCATGCCCGACAAGCGCGTGGTCGCGCTGTGCGGCGACGGCGGCTTCATGTACAATATACAGGAGCTTTCCACAGCCGCGCGATACGGCATCAACGCCGTGGCCGTCGTATTCAACAACCACGCTTACGGCGCATCCATGTGGGACCAAACGCATCAGTACGGCGAACGCTTCATAGGCACAGACCTGAACAACCCTGACTTTCTGAAAGTAGCCGAAGCATTCGGAGTAACCGGCATGCAAGCCGAACCTGACGGAATCGGAGACGCGCTGCGACAAGCCTTCCAAGCGGACGCTCCGGTGTTGCTAGAGGTGGAGCTGCCGAACATGATGCCGCCGTTCCAGATTGTGCGGTAGGGGGCTAAGTCCTTCCCAGCCTTCCTTGCATCGGCCTGCCGGTGTAAGGATCTGCTAGCGGCGGTAATGAAGGAAGACGCGGATTTTCCTCAAATAGGTCTTCGATTGACCAGAGTTGCACCTTAGGATAATTGTACGCGCCAAATGAAACTTGGCCCTGTCTAGCGCATTCTGCCCGCGCTTCTCGTGAATTAACTTGGCTGACTGTAATGAATACTCCCAAGGCGGCTTCTTCTCGCTGCACCGTGTGAAGAAAGTCGCGTAGTTGACCCAACACAAACGCACCGCCCTTAACTTGTGCGATTACTAAGTCGGATGCGCCTTCATCGGGCATTTGAAGCAATCGGCCTCGACCGTCTATCCCATGGTCTCCCGTCCTAACTTCGTTAGGAACTAGCCCGGGTATGCGCGTAATTGCCCATGCTTCAAAATCCAGTGGGCTAGTCTGCGCGAAACGGCGCGCACTGGATATTGATGTAGGGATGCCCTGTATTGGAAACGTCGTGCCGGTCTGTACATTTAATCGGTCTGCGGCGATGTCTATCATCTGCGCAGAAATATCTATCCCCACCCACCTGCGTCTCACCTTCTCCGCCGCTACAACAGTAGTGCCTCCCCCGCAAAACGGATCCAGCACGATACCGCCTTCTGAACTTGAGGCACTTATCAGTCGCTCGACAAGTTCAAAACGCATCTGAGTTGGATAGCCGCGGTACTCAACATTGCCGCCCCATTCGCTAAAATTAGTGAACCCCATAGGCGCCAAAATTAAGTCCTGGGGAGGTGTGCCTTGGTCCGCTGCCGCGTACCGCTTTAACCCTGGCCAATATCCTGTTGTAGGATGTTGAATCAGCCCTGCGTTATCTAAGGCGTCAAGCCTGTCTAACACACCTTCTATCTGCCTGTATCCCGATATGAAGTGTTCATCTATGAAGCGAGCGTATCCTCTGTTCCTTGGAGGTGCCCAATGTCGCCCGCGAGCCGTGGGATCATAGCCAGACCATACCCGCCCGCTTTCTCCGTCCGATGTTCCCGCGCCAGTCAGGTTGTCCGACCGATAGCGCCCGAAGTCGTCAGTACGCGAATATGACCTCTCGGCGTCGCTTGCGCTTCGCTCTATCCTAATCGCATCGCCATCCCAATAGAATTGTGACCGGTCTTTGGCAAAGTACAGAATGTGGTCGGTTATCCTGCCATAGCGGTTAGCGTCGTTGTGCGATGTTGCGCGCCTCCAGACCACATCATTAAGGTAATTATGAGTTCCGTAAATCCCGTCCATCAACACCTTTAGATAGTGAATTGCCGTGGAGTCACAATGCAGATAGATGCTTCCTGTTGATTTCAACAGGCGTCGCATTTCTGCCAATCGCTCGCCCATGTATGAGATATACGCCAACATTCCACTTGGACCGAGTAGGCTGTACAGCGCCCTTACTGCATTGATGGCAGGATGAGCGGTTGCGCGGCTAAGTGCGTCGACTCGTGACTGTGCCGTCGCGTCCCAAGTCCAGGTATCCTGAAACGCGCGCAACTGAGCCGGAATTCCGTTCTCAGTACCAAATATTATGTTGTAATTTGCATTGCTGTTGAATGGAGGATCCAGGTAAATCAAGTCAACAGAGGCGTCTTCCCAGTTCCTCATCCAATCCAGGCAATCTCCGTAATATAGCGTATTAGAGCGAAGTGATTCATCTGTCAGATGATCAATCATATCCTGTTATCCTAAAACGCGTCGTCTTCACCCGCAATTCGCTCGAAATCCGCGTGCGTATATGTCCCCAAACTGCGGAAGTTTAGCTCGGTGTAATTCTTAATCCAGCGCAGAGATACCTTGTACGCCTTGTTGTATCGCTCTTCCTGCTCGTGGTACGCGGCAAGCGCCGCTTCGTCTTCCGGCGCTACGGCTGCCTTGCGGTACTTGAGGATGTCGGCTAGCTCGTCCTGCATGAACTGTTTGGCGAGCGCGAGGTCGTGCGCTTGCTCGGTATCCTCGCATACCGCGCCATGAATGATTCGTTGCCCCATCTGCGCTACGGATATGCGCCCGGTGGCGAGGTCTTCCATCAGCGCGGGATGCGCGCCTGGCTTGCCTTCAAGGCTGTCGATGCCTTTCGCGCCGCGTCCCGTGAGCCAGCCTTCGACATACTCGATTATCATACGGGCGTTGCGCCGCGACCCAGCCGCCGTAATGGGACCTTCCGGACGCTCAATGCTCACCGGGTAGTTGTCCGGATTAGTCATCTCTTCGCTGGGCTGCCAGGCGTCCGTGATGTATTCCTTGAACGGGTCGCTCGCTGTCTTCATGTGGAAAATGTGCGCCACCCAGCCGCGCAAGAAGCCTTGCTGCGCCTCCCACACCTTGTCGGCGCGAATCGACGCTGCGGCGATTTCGTTCACCTCGTTGTCGCGGCTCGGTAGTGCTGTCGCCATTCCGCCGATGGGCACCGCGCCGCGCCTGAGGCACACTGCCACCAGACGGCGGAATATGTTCGCCATGAAGTCGGTCGTCTTGATGTCCACTCCGAACCTGTCAGGCCAAACCATATCAGGGTCATTCATAATGTATTCTAGGATGCTCGCCTTCAAGTCCCAGCGCGCGGCGTTCAGACCCGCCGCGTATGGGCCTAGTTCGTGCATCAGATCGTCCATTATGTACACGGCAGGCAGCGATTCCACGAGGAAAATCCCGCGTATCACGGCGTCGTCCGGGTATCCCAGATGCTCGCTGCTAAATGCGAAGAAGTCGCGATAGAGCGCCGCCTCTTCGACCAGTTCAGTCTTCGGCAGGTAGAAATACAAGCCCTGTCCGCGCTCGACCTGCGCCTTGCCGCCGTAGGCGAATGTGAGCGCCATACCCAATATAGTCGCGGGTATTGGATTGCCGTCCACAGTGAAATCGGCTTCGTCGAGATGCCAGCCGCGCTCGCGGTGCATGAAGAACGGAGTGTCGCCGTCCGCGATGGTGTATGTGCGGCCGCGCACCGGGTTGTGGAACGACAGCGTGCGCTCCGTGATGCCGAGCCGGTTGCGCGCAGCGCTCAACGTGTCCACCAGGCGATGTCCGCCGGAGTCCTCGTCATCGTCTAGGTAGCCAACCGCGCGCTCGCCTTCCGGACCGGGATTGACTGCGTTGATCGCCATATTCGTGATGGACACGGGCCCCGAAATCTCGATGCCGGGCAGACGCAGGTCGCCAGGAACTTCCGGCACTTGCCAGTCGCCGTCCGCCGCGGAATCGGGCAGGAATGTGGGCATAATGCCCTCGTCAAGCGCCTTGCGGAGTATCGCCTCTCGCTTATCGCGCACTTCCTGCACTCGATCGGCGAACTTGTCATACGCAGCCACGACATAATCGAGAAATGCGGGCGTCAGCAGGTCTTCTGCGCCTTCGATTTGGGCGTACCTAACCCTGCTGCTTGCTGTGCTTACCATTGGATTCTCCTGTTGATGGACCAGATTCTGTGATGAGAATATGTGAC
>VXRI01000015.1 GCA_009838595.1 Chloroflexota bacterium
GGACCTGGCTTTTCAACTATTGCTATCCATCGTATAAAACTTGCACACGGGGTTAATTTGAACAATGACGAACCGCAATTAACGACAGTAGAAATAACGGCGGAGGAATAGGCGATGACTAGCCAGACGCTTGAGACGGCATATACAATTGACACTTCTAGCATTAAGTTTGGCGTGGGCGTTACGCGCGAGGTCGGATATGAGATGCATCGGCTCGGCACGCGCCGCGTGATGGTCGTTACCGACCCGCGAATGGCGAGCAGCGAGGCGGTGGCGATTACGCTGGAATCGCTGCGGAACGAAGGTATCGACGCCGTGCTGTTCGACAGGGTTAGCGTCGAGCCTACGGATGTGTCATTCAAGGAGGCTATCGCGTTCGCCACGGAAGGTAACTTCGACGGGTATGTGGCGGTTGGCGGCGGGTCGAGCATCGATACGGCGAAAGCTGCGAATTTGTACGCCACTTGGCCATCGGACTTTCTCGCGTATGTGAACGCGCCAATCGGCGAGGGCAGACTCGTGCCAGGACCGCTGAAGCCGCTTATTGCCATCCCCACAACGTCCGGCACAGGCAGCGAGACGACGGGTGTAGCGATATTCGACTTTCTGGAGATGGAAGCGAAGACAGGCATCGCGCACAGAGCGCTGCGCCCGGTGATGGGCATAGTCGATCCGCTGCACGCGCGCACGCTGCCTAGCGAGGTGGTCGCGTACAGCGGGTTCGATGTGCTCTGCCACGCCTTGGAGTCGTACACTGCTCTGCCTTTCAGCGAGCGGGACGCGCCGGAAAATCCTAGCCTCCGTCCGTCGTATCAAGGCGCGAACCCGATTAGCGATGTGTGGGCAACTCGCGCTGTCGAGATGGTGGCTGGCAGCATGGTCCGCGCATACGACGACGCGGCTGACATCGAGGCGCGCAGCCAGATGATGCTCGCGGCGACATTCGCGGGAGTCGGGTTTGGCAATGCTGGCTGCCACTTACCGCACGGCATGTCGTATCCGGTGTCGGGCATGGTGCGCGAGTTCTGCCCGGATGGGTATCCGCAGGACGCGCCGCTCGTGCCGCACGGCATGTCTGTGATATTGAACGCGCCTGCCGTATTCCGCTTCACCGCGCCGACGAACCCGGCGCGCCACCTGCACGCGGCGCGGTTAATGGGACAGGAAGTGCACGGCGCCAGCCCGGAAGACGCCGGCGAACTTCTCGTGGACGCCATCGTAGGACTGATGCGGCGCGTGAATGTGCCGAACGGGTTGTCTGCGATAGGATACTCGGAAGACGACGTCGAAAAACTGGTGGAAGGTTCGCTGCCTCAACACCGCGGTGTGAAGCGATCGCCGCGTCCCGCCGGCGCGGAAGAACTGCGCTCTTTGTTTAGAGATTCTATGAATCTCTGGTAGATTGGCTTGTCGGTGATTGCGGGCAATTTGGCGCAATGCTATTTCAGGCATTGCGCTTAATCGCAACGCAACGCTTACTCGTCCGGTCATTCGGAAAGTCGTGCCTCGGATATGGCAGCGTCCAGGTATTTCACTTCCATCCTAGGTTTTGTTGACATTTCACAATTACACTTCGTCATTTCTGCGAAAGCAAGAATCCAGTGCGTGCGAACGGGCTCAATGAGACAATAACGGCTATATTGTGAGATTCTGGATTCCCGTTTTCACGGGAATGTCGCAAGTGTCAACAGAGTCTAGTCTTCCGTCAGGGTCTTTCGGTTGTCCCCTTGAACAAAGTAAAGGGTCAAAAATCGCTGTGGGAAAACAAGGTTGAGCACAGGCAGAAATTTTGGATTGCGAGCGAAGCGAGGCATGACAAAGAAGTAGCACAGAGTGTCAGGACAAAGAAAATATAACCTAAAGCCCCTGAGTCTTCCGACAGAGGGAGGGGGCTGTGGGTAAATTGACATAGGATTTCAATGTGAATAAGATAAGAGGCAGAATGTATGCGTCTTTCGTAAGGAGGAGTTAGTGTGACTTCGGGAGCGGCGGAATCTACCACTATACAGGAAGCCCTGGACATGTATGTCCGGAGTCTCAAACCTGGCGGCAAGTCCAAGAGCAAGTCCAGCAAGAATGACGAGCCTATCGACCACAAAGCCCTCTACCAGTTCGTGCAGTACTTCTCGCCCGAAACCCCTCTGCAGAAACTCTCTCCCTCGGACATTGGCTCATACGCAGAGCATGTCAATGGAGAGGGACACGACCCCGGCGCAACCAGCCAACTGCAGTCGGTCAAGAAGTTCCTCGAATATGCCAAGAAGAGCGAGGACATCACGGAAGAGAACCTATCGCGCTATGTCCGCATTCGCAAGTCGCGAGCCAGACAAGGCGCTACGGTGGTTTCGAGCGAATCGCAGCCTATCGAACTGACATCGGAAGGGCACGAGCAGCTAGTCCAGCAGCGCACGAGGCTTATGGCGGAGAGTGCGACTCTCGTGGAGGAGATACGAAGAGCGCGAGCAGACGGCGATGTTACCGAAAACTCGCCGCTTGACGCAGCGCGCGAAGAGCAGGGCAGAGTCGAAGCGCGAATCCAAGAGATTAGCGCCACCCTGGAAAAGTCCGTTATCATTGACGAAGGGCAGGCGCGCGACAGCAAGATCGTGAAAATCGGCGCGCGCGTGGAAGTGAAAGACCTCGACAGCGGCAAAGATCCGAACACATACACGCTCGTGAACAAGACCGAGGCGAATCCATTAGACAAGCGTATCTCCGACGACTCGCCGATGGGCAAGGCGCTGATGGGCAAGCGCGTCGGGCAGAAGCTAAAGGTCGATACGCCCCGCGGCACGCAAAACTACGAGGTCATCAGTATTGCCTAGCCTTATACAGCCTTGCCTTGGTTTAATTCCTAATAATCACGATAACTAATCGCTGTATCCAGCCTTGGCTAGCAAATCCGTTCCATTTGACAACGCTGACTATAAGACTTGTCTCACGGATAGATTGTCCAGTGTTCCCTGGTAGGGCAATGGCTTGCCTTGCAACGCAGTTATCGTCAAGGACGAAACGATAGTTTTCGATAGTGCCCAACCGTTACGCCTGACTTATTAATTATCCGTCCTGTTTTGAAACGGTTTCGTTAAGACGATCGCGGTTTATTCGTCCATTCTTGCCAGTGCATGGCACAGTATCGCTCCAGAATGAATTTACCCAGCGCTTTGCCTACCGTTAGTTCCCTGTTTAGCCTTTCACATCATCGTACCCTATGATGTTTCCCAGCCCCAAGATGTAGAAAGGCTTTCTGAAAAGAAATTTGCCTCATTTGGAGTAGCCTGCCTTGACTACTACTGCATCCAACGGCAAACTTTGGGCTTCCGTCGTACTGCTCGTTGGCGCGGGCATTCCCGGTGTGACAATCAGGCTGGCGGGAATTACCATCGACCCCATGCTGGAAGTGCTAGTTTTCGGCGTCGGCATAGTAGGCGGCGCATTCCTGCTATCTTGGGCGGCGGAAGTCGCGCAGATGGACGTATCCGCATCACTGGCAATTGCAGTGCTCGCGTTCATCGCCGTGCTGCCAGAGTACATGATCGAAGCGACGCTCGCATGGAACGCCGGCGAATCGTACAGCCAACTAGGTGTCGCCGGCAGCAGCGGGGTGACGAAAGAAATGTCTCTCGTCGCTGCGAATGTAACCGGGTCGAACCGCCTGCTCATCGGTCTCGGCTGGTCGGCGGTGATAATCCTCTTCTGGCTGCGGCGGCGCAAGGGATTCGACATGCGCGGCTTGCTCACGCTGGAAATGCCGATGCTGCTGGTCGCCACGCTGCTCACTTTAATCGTGGCGTTCACCAAGTCCATACCGATATGGCTTGCCGTCGTGTTTATCGGCGCGTACATCTACTACCTATGGCGCAGTTCCACGCAGGAAGCCGAAGAACCTGAGCTGATTGGCGCAGGCGCGATGATAGCCGGCTTCCGCCCGCTGTACAGGCGGCTGTGGGTCTTGGCATTGTTCATATACAGCGCGGCGGTCATCGTCATCGCGGCAGAGCCATTCGTGGTCGGCTTGCAGGCGACCGGTGAGCAACTGGGCATTAGCGAGTTCTTGCTAATACAATGGATTGCCCCGCTGGCATCGGAATCGCCGGAGATAATCGTGGCAGTGCTGTTCGCCCTGCGCGCCAAGCCGGACGACGGTCTGACGACAATCATATCGTCGCAGGTGAACCAGCTGACGCTGCTTGTCGGCAGCATCGTGGTGGTGTTCAGTATATCGGCAAGCGCGCCGCTCAGCTTCCCGCTCGACTACTTCGAGCCTAGCAACTTCTTCGCGCGGCTTGCCAGCCCGTTCGGATTACAGGCAAGCGAATTCTTGTTCACGGCTGCGATGGCGACATTCGCGATGCTGCTAGTGTCCACACGCATCGTCGAACTATGGCATGGGCTTACGCTGTTCGCGATATTCGTCGCCTATCTGGTGGCGCTATGGGCGATGAACTTCTTCGGCGGCATAGACATGGAGAATGTGCCGCTACGAATGTGGTCAGCGGTTATCCTCTTCGCGCTCGCCGCGCTTCTCGTGGCACTAAACTGGAGACGGGTGGTGTACATCTTCAAGGGCGTCCCACATCCCAGCGACGACCGGCACGGCGGCGAGTGCTAAAATACGGTCTCTTGGGAATTAGATTCCTACTGCCTGCCCGTCCGCCCCTCACTCCTCTACTGTGCCATCTCTTCGGCAAACAAGATTCCCTCGCTTCGCTCGGAATGACCAGTGGGGCTGGGTTCCATCGCCGTTTCACTGCTCCCTTATCCTTCCGTGGTGGAAAGTTAGGATGGCGGAGCGATTGGGTGCATACCGATTTATGCTCTACTCTGATGACAAGCCTGTTTTCTTTGAATATGACTGGCAAAAGCGTTATGCTGTAAGGCAGGCATTTCTTGCCTGAGACATTATGCCTATCTATACTGGCTCTTGGGGTGTTATCAGCATGGCAACGCGGGCAATCGAAGCGGACACACGGGAATTGGTGGAGGAGCTGCAGCGCAATGTTACGGGTGAAGTGCGCTTTGATGAGATGACTCGCATGCTGTACAGCACGGACGCGAGCATCTATCAAATAGAGCCTGTGGGCGTCGTTCTGCCTTGGAATACGGACGATGTAATCGCTGTGCTGGAGACCGCAAATCGCCACAATGTGCCGGTGCTTCCACGCGGCGCAGGCACGAGCCTAGCCGGGCAGACAGTTGCGAACGCCATCGTGATGGACTTCTCGCGGCACATGCGCGATGTGCTGGAAGTGAACACTGAAGAAGGCTGGGTGCGAGCGCAGCCTGGCATTATCCTCGACGAGCTCAACCACAAGATTGCTTCCAGCGGCATGTTCTTCACGCCGGACCCGAGCACCAGCAGCCGCGGAAATGTAGGAGGCGCGCTCGGCAATAATTCCTGCGGCGCGCACTCTATTATGTGGGGCAAGACGGTTGACAATGTGGAATCGATGGATGTAGTGCTTGCCAACGGCGACACGGCGCACTTCGGGCCGGTGGACGGCGCCCAGCTGGAAGCGCGGATGCGCGGCGAAAACCTCGAAGGTGACATATATCGCAACCTGTTCGCCCTCGGCGAGGAACACCGCAACGAAGTCCTCGCGCGCTATCCGAAAATCTTGCGGCGCGTGTCCGGCTACAATCTCGACGAGTTTGTTGGCGGCAGCGATTTCAACATGGCTCGCTTCGTAGTCGGATCAGAAGGTACGCTCGTTACCATCACCGAGGCGAAACTGAAACTCGTACAGCGTCCCAAGCTAACCGCGCTGTCCGTCATCCACTTCGATGACCTCATTCAATCCATGGAAGCCACCGTCGCCACACTGGATATGGAACCGGCTGCTGTGGAACTCATCGGCACCATGATTATCAAGCAGGCACAGAGCAACCTCGCGTACTCGCGCATCACCGATTTCATCGAAGGCGAGCCTGAAGCGCTGCTGGTCGTGGAATTCATCGCGGACACCGAACCTGAGTTGATTGCGAAATTGGAACAGCTCGAAGCGCGAATGCGGCGCGAAGGGTTGGGCTATGCTATGCCGCGCCTCATCAATCCGTCCGATCAGGCGAAGGTCTGGGATGTGCGAAAAGCCGGGCTGGGACTGATGATGAACGTGCCCGGCGACGCCAAGCCATTGCCGTTTGTGGAAGACACCGCGGTGTCGCCCGAGAAACTGCCGGAGTTCGTCAAGCGGTTCGACGAAATCGTGCAGGCGCACGACACGGATGCGGGCTACTATGGGCACGCGAGCGTGGGCTGCCTGCACATCCGCCCTCTCATCAACCTGAAAGAGGACGCCGGCGTCAACAAGATGGTGTCCATTTCGGACGAGATTAGTGATCTTGTGTTGGAATTCGGCGGGTCGCTTAGCGGGGAGCACGGCGACGGTCTGGTGCGCAGCCCGTACACCGAGAAGATGTTCGGCAGCGAGATATACGAGGCATTCCGCGATGTCAAGCGCACGTTCGACCCGAAAGGCATTATGAACCCGGGCAAGATTGTGGACGCGCCGCCGATGACGAACAGCCTACGAATCGGCCCGCAGTATCAGCCGTTGCAGATAGACACCGGCTTCGCGTACAAGGAAGAGGGCAGTTTTGCGCACGCAATCGAAATGTGCAACGGGCAAGGCCAGTGCCGCAAGGTGCTAGGCGGGACGATGTGCCCGTCATACATGGCAACGCGTGACGAAGAGCATTCGACGCGCGGGCGTGCCAATGCACTGCGCGGCGCTATGTCCGGAGCGCTGCCGCACGAAGCGCTGACGAGCAAGCGCCTGATGCAGGTTATGGACCTGTGCTTGGAGTGCAAGGGCTGCAAGGCGGAATGCCCGTCGAATGTGGACATGGCGAAGCTCAAGTACGAATTCTTGGACAAATACAAGAAGGCTAACGGCTACTCGCTGCGCGACAGAGTGATGGGCAATGTCGCCTTCTTCAACAAACTGGCGGCGCCGTTCGCCCCACTAACTAACCTGCCCTTGAAGTCCGCAATCGGCAAAGAACTGCTAGAGCGATACGCTGGCATAGACAAGCGGCGCGAACTGCCAATGCTGGCAAGCCAGACATTCCTGCAATGGTTCAGGGCGTCCGGCGGATCGCCGGCGTCCGATGCGGTACACGGCACGGTCGTGCTGTTCCCCGACACATTCACGAACTACAATCATCCGGAGCTCGGCATCGCTGCCGTGAAGGTGCTGCGACACTTGGGATTCCGCGTGGCGCTGCCGGAAGTGGGATGCTGTGGTCGCCCTATGCTGTCGAAGGGCTTCATGGATAAGGCAAAGACGAGCGCGTGGGCGAATGTGGATAGCGTGTATCCGCTAATCGAGCAGGGCGCCAAGCTGGTGGGCTTGGAGCCGAGTTGCATCCTGAGCTTCAGAGACGAGTACGAGGACCTGCTCGGCGGCGACCCGAAGGCGAAGGCGATTGCGGAAAACACTATGCTCATCGAAGAGTTCCTGCTATACGCACAGGAGCGGCATGGCGCGGAGATGGATTTCACGCGGCCGCCGGGAACCGTGCTTTTCCACGGGCATTGCCATCAGAAGGCGTTGGTCGGCACGAGCGCAGCGATGCAAGTGCTGAACTCTATTCAGGGATGCAAGGCGCGCGAGATTCAGAGTGGCTGCTGCGGCATGGCGGGGTCGTTCGGCTTTGAGAAAGAGCATTACGACATCTCCATGAGCATCGGAGAGATGGCGTTGTTCCCGGCAATACGCGCGCAGGAAGGCGAATTCGAACTGGTGATGGAAGGCGTATCCTGCCGCCAGCAGGTAGAAAGCGGCACAGGCAAGAAGGCGAAGCATCTAGTAGAACTTCTGGCGGACGCGATTTAATGCCGTCTGTTAGCAATGCTAGACTGTAAATCTCTACCTCGCTTGTTAGCGAATTTCATATACACCTACAAACCCCTGAGGTTGTCAGATTCAGGGGTTTGCTTTGGACAGAAGTTTTCAGGATTTATTCACTAGGTCGATTTCACAATTCCCGGCGACTGCTCTTTTCGTCATTCCCGCGCAGGCGGGAATCCAGAAATTGGCTGTTTTCGGCATCAAAATGCGCTTTCATCGACCGTTTTCTGGTTTCCTGCTTTCGCAGGAAAGACGAGAATG
>VXRI01000298.1 GCA_009838595.1 Chloroflexota bacterium
ACATAATTCCCGATCGCCTGCCTAATGTAAGACACTGTATTCTCAGGAAGGTCTCCAAGGTGGAACCACCTCATATCATCGCACTTGTCAGGTTCCATGTTCTTGGCGTCGCCACGCCAACCATCAACGCTTAAGAAGAAGTACACATACTCATCGAAAAGAGAAGGGATTACACCGACAACTTCCATCTCATCGGGTGACAAGACGATGCTCGCTTCCTCACGCGCCTCCCTTATCATCGCGCTCTTCAGGCTCTCCCCATCCTCCACATGACCAGCAACGAGACCATACTCGCCATCCTTGAATCCCGTGTTGAATCTCCGCAGCATGAGAATCTCGTTGCGGCCGTTCACCAAGATAAGATGTGCTGCAACTTTAGCTTTAAGCATGTAGTCTCCTGACAGCAGGTCCGGAGGCACAAATCAATCTGATCATCTACATCAGATTCCAGCGTGGATAGTCGGTTGCCGCTTCACAGAGGTGGTCGGCCAGCCAATCTCTCACTTGGGGTTCAATGTAGAATGTTGGCTGCATTAGCTCGGATTCGGAGGCTATTTGTCCTTCGGCGAGGGCTGTTTGCGCTACGGCGGTGTTGGGCAAGATTCGCGTGCCTACGCGCAGCACCGCGAACACGGACTTCACGCGCTTCAAGAAGTCTAGTTTGCGCTCTACGGACGCTTTTGTTTCGTCCGGTTCTCCGAATGTTACGTTCATCGTGAACGGCAAGCCCGCGCCCCGGCACAAGTCTGCCATGCGCTCCAAGCCTGCCAGCCTGTCGACGAGCCCCTCGCCGCCGCGTCCGCCTTCCGCCATCAGCGCGAGCGAACAGCCGGACTGCTTCATCAGCGACATAAGCTCGGCGTCGGCGTCTTCGGACGGGCGCACGTAGCTGTTCCAGCGCACGCGCACGCCGGCGTCGATTATCGCGCGGCAGGTCGCCTTGGCATGCTCGGCGGGGATGTTGAAGCCGCTGTCGATGAAAAACACTTTGTTTATGCTGAAATCGTCGTCAAGCGCGCGGATTTCGTCCACTACTTCTTGTGGGTCGCGGATGCGCCAATCGTCGCCGCTGTAGTTAGCGCCCGGCGTCGGGGAGTACGACTGCGCCAGCTTGGTAACCACGCCCACGCCAAATCCGGAGCCGTTGTAGGCGCGCATATCCAGCAAATCTAGGCGCGGGGAGCGGTGGAAATTCGATGTGAATCTACCCTCGCTGACGACTATCTGCCCGTCGTTGGCGTCGTCTCGGTACACGATGCCCGGTATGTCGCGGTAGTCAGCGCCGTTGTCGATGCGCTCTACCAGCGTGGCGAACGCCTCGGCAGCGTCACCGGCGATGCCCAAGTCCGCGCCCACATAATCTAGGCATTCGGACGGCAGGATGCTGAACGCGGGGCCGCCAACAAGCATCTTCGCGGCGCTGATTTGCCGTATGCGCTCGATGATGTCTCGCACGGCGGGCAAGTTCCACATCGGGTTGAGACTGCTCTGGTTGTCCAGATTTCGGATGGACAGCCCGATGATGTCCGGCTCGAACTCGCTCACCGCGTCTGCGACTTGCGATACGGCATCGTCCGCAAACATCAGGTCGAGCACTCGAAGTGTGTGGCGCTCTTCGTCAACGCTCGCCGCGAGGTACGCCAAGCCGATGGGCACGGGGCGCACCACCATACGGTCCATAAATCGATCTGCCTGATTGGTGGCGATGAGCAGTATTTTCATTATGGCGGCTCCCTATGGTTCAGCGTGGGCGATTGTAAGCGGTCGGTTTCTAGGCGAATATGTCGGCTACGGGCAGTCGCCAGCCGGGGACGACATCGCCGCCGTCAAGCGTGTCCGCTTCCGTCAGCAAGACCGCTTCCGTCGGCGAATGATGCACCCGGACGGTGCGGTTGCGCGGGTTAACCACCACAACCATGCGAGCGCCCGCGTTGAGCCATTCTGCGACCTTCGCCTCGACTTCCGTGTATCGGTCGCTGGGGGAAATGACTTCGATTACCAAATCCGGCGCGCCGGGGAAATAGCCGTCGGTATCGCCCGCAGCCTCCACGCGCTCCTGACGCACGAACGAAGCGTCCGGCGCAAGCACCGTGTCAGGGTTCGATTCAAGCCTGAAGCCCCCCGATGAGCTATACACCCTGCCGAGTTCATTCGATTTGACGAAGTTATGAAGCATCGCACCAACTTGCATTTCATGGAACGATGACATATGTCCCGCAGGCGCCATTTGTATGAGGTCTCCCCTAACCAGTTCGTAGCGAAAGCCGTCGTCCGGCATCTCCATCAATTCGTCAGCCGTTACCAGTTTCGTTGTCGTAACCATTAGCGAACCTCGCTGCGAAGGGTAAGAGCGGTAATTGAGGCGGGAATAACCCGCTTTATCCCCATATTCTACACATCCTATCCATCTTGTCCATCTTGTTGGATAGGACGCTACTTGCGCCGGGTTCTGCCGCGCAGTGTCGTGAGCGCCAGCGTGCCGCTCACCGTGCCGACCAGCGCGATTGCGCCTATGCCCTTCAGCAGCGCAGCGAAGTCCCAGCCCACGCTGATGAGCGAGCGCAGCGCGTCCAGCAGGTACGTCACCGGGTTGAATATGGCGACAGTCGCCAGCCAGCCGGTCATTGCCTCGCGTGGCACGAACACGGTTGTCAGGAACACGAACGGGAAGAACAGCAAGAAGCTCGAATTGACGGCGGCCGGATTGCCAGTCTTGAACGCGATGGCGTAGGGAAAGCCCGTGTACGCCAGCCCCCACAGCCCCGATAGCGCCACGAACAGCAGCAGCCCCAGTATGCCCGTCTCGAACCTGACGCCCACGATGCAGCCGAGCAGCACGACCGGCAGCGTCAGCGCAATGACCAGCACGAAGTCCGCGACCGTGAAGCCCAGCAGCATCGCCAAGCGATTGATAGGAGTCAGCGACAGGCGGTCGAAGTAGCCCGACTGAATGTCCGTTACCATCGTCACAGCGCGCGAGACGCCTGTCACAGCGAAGATGATGCCCACCGGCAACTGGAACGCCTTATAATCGACGCCCGGGATGCGCTCGGCGACATCCTGCAATGCCCCGATATTGATCGCGTAGAAGAACACCGGGATGATAAGTGCCGGATAAATCGCCTCAGGGTCGCGCGGGATGCCTCGCAGCGCACGAATCGCCACGGACAGCACATCGCGGAGAAAGCCTGCGCGTCTGGCGCGAATTCGCGGCGCGGTGGGTGTGGTCATTACTGCTTGGCTCAATCTTGTATCTCCTTTGGAAGGATTTTAGTGCGTCAGTCGTTCAGTCTGTCAGTGCATCGGTAATGCCTATCATCGTTCGTGGTGAGCTTGTCGAACCACATCACTCACTTTCTGACAGACCTACCCCGCTTCCTGCTCCATGCGCGCGCCCGCGACGCTGAGGAATACGTCGTCCAGCGTTGGCGTGCGGAGTGTCAGCTCCGTTACTTGCACATTGTGGGCGTTTAGCGCGAGCGCGACATCGCTGATGTGCGCCGCGCCGTTGACCACATGGATGATGAGCTCGCCGCCCGATGCGTCCACATCGACCACGCCGTCCACTTCGGCTACGGCAGCCCTTGCTTCGTCCGCGTTGCCGTCCATCTGAACGAAAATCACATCGTTGCCCAGCGAGCGCTTCAGCTTGGCGGGTGTACCTTCCGCCATCAGCCTGCCCTGGCTGATGATTCCCACGCGGTCCGCAAGCGCGTCAGCTTCTTCGAGATACTGCGTGGTCAGGAATATCGTCACCGACAGTTCTTTGTTGATGCGCTGCACTTCTTCCCAGACGCGCGCGCGGCTGATGGGGTCAAGCCCGGTAGTAGGCTCATCGAGAAACAGCACTTCCGGATTGTGTATCAGCGATGCCGCAAGGTCGAGCCGCCGCTTCATGCCGCCGGAGTATGTGCCGATAAAGCGGTCAAGCGCGTCTCCGATGTCCACCAGCCCGGCGAGTTCGTTTAACCGCGTGTCGAGTTCGCGGCGGTTCAGCCCGTACAGCCTGCCCTGCAATTTCAGCAGCTCGCGGCCCGTCTGCTTCAGGTCGAGCGCGGCGTCCTGTAGCGCGGCGCCGATACGCAGCCGGACATCGTTCGCCTCGCTGACAACATCGAAGCCGGCGACAGTCGCGCTGCCCGCGCTCGGCAGCAACAGCGTGATGAGCATGCGCACGAGCGTAGTCTTGCCCGCGCCGTTCGGCCCCAAAAAGCCGTAAATCTCTCCCTTGGGAATGCTCAGATTAATCGAATCAACCGCCTTCACATCGCCAAAAGCCCGGCAAATCCCGCGTGTCTGTACTGCGTAATCCATATATTCGTAGCGTCTCCTTAACCTTGCGCTATGCTTTGATACACTAGCGTAAATAGTACAATCGTTCTTTATTTATCATGTCCAAGATAGCAATATATGCCGTGCCGCGTCAACGATTTTCGCCCCCCAATATCTTGTTATTCCATGTCAGACTTGGCACTTGACAAGCGCGCGAATCGCCTCCAAACTCACGATTGGTAACTGTGAACCGACCACTGCTAACCTATGGAGTGTGCAATGCGTGTCAACAATGTGGTAACAAAGATGAAAGCGGGAGAGATGGCGTACGGTTGCGGATTTTCGTTCGCGTCGCCTACTCTGATTGAGATTGCGGGACGCGCGGGGTTCGACTTCGTGTCGTTCGACAGCGAACATGGCCCGTTCACTATCGATATGCTCGACGACCTGTGCCGGTTTGCGGATATGGCGGGGCTGACGCCGATGGCGCGTGTGCCGGACATCGAGCATCCGACGATACTGCGCTTTTTGGACAGGGGCATTATGGGCATCACGGGACCGCACATCGTCAATGGCGACCGTGCGCGGCAACTCGCGGACGCATGCCGATATGTGCCGCGTGGTCATCGCAGCTTCGGCTCCGGGCGCGGCGCGTACTTCGGCGACTTCCCATCGGGCGTGGACTACATGCGACACACCAACGATAACATCCTAGTCATCGCGCAACTGGAGGACATCGAGGTGTTGGACAATATGGACGACATTCTATCGGTAGAGGGCATCGACCTGTTCGCGTCCGGCGCGCAGGACATCGCGCAGTCGATGGGCTTGCAAGGGCAACCAAACCACCCCGATGTGCAGCAGTTTGAGGCAACCGTGCGGGATAGGGTTCACGCAGCAGGCAGGCAAATGGCGGACGATGTAATGGCATCAATGCGCGCCGACCACGCATTTTTGGCGGCAGGCAGGGCGTTCGTAGCAGGGCAGGGCTAACAGAATGAGCAGGATAGACAGGATTTATCTCGTCTATCCCTGCTCTTGCTCATCTATGTAAGACTCTAATCGAATATCTCCGACACCGCCATGCGCCATCCCGGCACAACATCGCCGCCGCCTAGTGTGTCCGCTTCCGTCAGTTCCGTTACGCTGTCCGGCGTGTGCACCCGCACTGTGCGATTACGTGGGTTAATCACGACGACCATGCGCGTTCCTGCGGCAAGCCATTCCGCGACCTTCTTCGCAACATCAGTGAGCCGGTCGCCTGACGATATTACTTCAACGGCTAGGTCGGGCGCGCCGGGAAAGAACACAAACGGACGCTCAGCCGCATCTATTCGCTGCTGCTGAACAAAAGCTACATCAGGAACACGCACATGGTCGGGATTTGTTCCAAGTAAGAAACCCGGCTCTGCGAGAGGGACTTCGCCTAGCCTGTTTCGCCTTACGTATGGCAACAGCGTCTCTACGATGCGGCTTGCATACACTCCGTGGTCAAAACTCGCAGCCGCCATCTTTACCAGCTCCCCCCTCACCAGCTCATAGCGGAAGCCGTCGGCCGGCATATCCAGCAGTTCTTCGGCTGTCATCAGTCGCGCTGTTGTCGCCATGTCGCTGCGTCCTCCCCTTCCTGTACATATTGCAAATTGCCTACTCGAAAATCTCCGCAACAGCCATGCGCCACCCCGGAACCACATCGCCGCCGTCCAGCGTGTCCGCTTCCGTCAGCGCGACAACATTCGTCGGCGAGCGATGAACGCTGACTGTGCGAGTACGAGGCTCCAATACGATTACCATTAACGTTCCCGCCTCCAGATAATCGAATACTTTCTCCGCCACTTCCGAATAGGAGTTACTGGGTGATATTACCTCGATTGCTAGGTCGGGGGCACCGGGGAAGTAGCCTCGTATCACGCCTACGGTATCCAATCGCCCGCGCCGAATGAAGGCGAGGTCAGGTATTCGTACCGTATCAGGGTCGCTCGCTAACTTGAAACCCAATTGGCTGGAAAATACCCTGCCAAGATTTGCGCCTATGACGTAATCTCTAATGCTCCCGTAGCAATTGTCCGCGATATATGCATGCTCCAAGCCTGTTCCCATAAGCTTTACCAGTTCCCCCCTCACCAGTTCATAGATATTGCCGTCGTCTGGCATATCCAGCAGTTCTTCGGCTGTCATCAGTCGCGCTGTCGTCGCCATGTCGCTGCGTCCTCCTTCCGATATACCTTAACTCCCGCTCGTGGTGATCCTTTCGGCAAGCTCAAGACAGGCTCTGTCGAACCGTCCCATCCCGCACATTCTTGTTAGCCCTATACTCGCCTGTACACCTGTATCCTATGGCGGTTGCCGTCGGTTATGTACACTCGGCCGGCGGTGTCTAGCTTGACGGACATGGGCGCCCAGAAGTATTTTTCGATGTAGCCGGACTGCGTGTGCGGGTCGTCCGCGTCATCGACTTGCAGCGTAGGCTCGAGGTTCGACTTGGCGCGCGCTTCTCCCTCTTCGCGGTTGACTTCCAAGAAGTTCGCCGCCCACTTCGACAAGCCCGCCTCGCCGCGCAGGCTTTGCAAGAACTCGCCGCCCGCGTCAAACACCTGCACGCGCTCGTTGCCCCAGTCGGACACATACATATACCCGCGCTCATCGACCGCGAGTCCGGACGGACGCAGCAACTCGCCGTCTCCGCTGCCCGGTCTGCCGTAGGATGCGACGAACTCGCCTGCGGACGAGAATCGCTGGATGCGGTCGTTGCCCCAGTCCGCGATGTACAGGTCGCCGCTGGGTGCGACGGTTATGCCCCAGGGCATCTCGAACTCGCCGTTGCCATCGCCGCGAGATCCGAATGCAAGGACGAACTCGCCGCCGGAGGTGAACTTCTGGATGCGATTGTTGTGCGTATCCGCGATGTAGATGTCGCCATCGGAGTCTGTGTCGATGCCGGATGGTCCGTTGAACTCGCCATTGCCGTCGCCGCGCGAACCCCAGCGGCGAATGAAGTTGCCGTCGAAGTCGAACACGCTGACGCTGTGCGTGTAATCGTCGGTGATGTACAGCCGCCCCTGCCCGTCTTTGGCGATGCACATTGGGGAAATCATGTTGCCGCCGCCGGTGCCGTGGTGCGCGAATGTGCCGTAATAGCCGCTGTCGATGTCCGTTACGGTAACGCGCACGCCACGCTCGCCAAGGTCGCGCGCGCGGTTGGCGACATACAACCTGCCGTTCTCCGCGGCAACCAAGTCTGTCGGATACTCGAAGCCTCGGCCTTCCATCGCAATCAGCCCGATGGTAAGGTCGTATTCGAGAACGCTATCCTGCTTGCTCATATTAGTCCTCATCCTAACTTTCCCTCCAAAAGGGGAGGAACTGATTGACTATCCTTCCAAAGAGGGGAAGGACTGACGAACTGATTGACTGATTGACTGACACACTAACTCCGCTGGAACTCTTCGGATGCGGCGGTTAGGCGGAGCATCTGCGCGACGTTCTGCCGTGCGTCGCCGTCTTGACCGGCGATGGAACGAAGCGCGGCGCGAGTATCGTCAGACACGGACAACTCGCCCATCTGCTCTAGGCAGCGGCTGACCATCGCCTCCGAGCACGCGCCGCTGTCGTCTGCCGCACCGCCGTTGCTATCCGTCAGGATGCTGTCCACCATCTGCCGCACGCCCGGCTTGTTCATGTCGCCGAGCTGCTCGGACGCGAAGTTGATGCGCTCCATCAGCGTGCCGGTGTCTATCCACTCCAGCCCTTGGTGCCGACCTTCCACGCTTGGCGGGTTGTTCATCTCCTGCCCCATCCAGTTTT
>VXRI01000231.1 GCA_009838595.1 Chloroflexota bacterium
GAAATCGGCACGCGCAGCCGTATCCCCGTGCACATCACGCACTTCTTCCAGCGCGTGGTCGGAGTCGAATGGCGATAGCCTGACGAGCCGGTGCACGCCGCGTTCCGCTTGCAGGTAGCCGTAAGCGAACCTGCCAGTAACCTGAATCACTGCGCTCTTGATGCCGGCTTCGTCGCCGACCGACACATCCAGCACATCCTGCTTGAACCTGCGTTGTTCTGCCCATCGCAAGTACATTCGCATCAGCATGCTCGCCCAGTCTTGCGATTCTACGCCGCCGGCGCCTGCGTGCAACGCGACGATGGCGTTGCGCTCGTCGTATGGACCGGACAGCGTCAGGTCGAATTCCAGCTCGGCGAGTCTGCGCCGCATTTCTGCCAATTCCTGAACAAAGGTGTCCAGCAGCGAATTGTCTTCCTCCTCGATGGAGAGCAGCAGTAAGTCTTCGAGCGATTCTGCTTGCGTTTCAAGCGTGCGCCAGTCTGCGACCTTTCCCTTGATATCGGACAGCCGCTGCATCTTGCGCTGCGCCGCTTCCGGCACATCCCAAAAGCCTTGCGCCGTCGCCTCTTCTTCGAGCGCGGCTATCTCCTTCTCATCACTAGGCAGGTCAAAGACGCACCAGAAGTTCGGCAATCCTGCCCCTCACATCCGCAATCTGACTCTTAATATCCTGCATCGTAACTAGCATCCTCGCGAGTTGCTGTGTGAATAATGAAACGCGCTTCCTGCAAAAGTGGTTAGCAGACGACGCCACAAGTGATTATATCAGCATGACCGATTAGTATAAACTAATCTTGATATAATACCAGGTACATTCGGTTATAGTGAGTTGCCCACAATCCGTTCGTGGTGAGCCTGTCGAACCACGAGAGCGCAAACCTGTGTACCCGCGCCCTTTGGCATACTCAGGGCTAACGGAAAGGGACTATTGGGCGAAAACCGAAAGCCCCTGCATATAAGACGAATACCCGATTGCAGTCGGGCACATTCTTCACAAATGCAGTTTATGCCTGCCATTTCGCCTTTCCCGTGTCATTTCGAGCAAAGCGAGAAATCCAAAGTCGAAACAGGTTTGCGGACGAGGGTTTCTGATTCATCACTGCGTTCGGAATAACAACATTTAGGGATTTGACAAACCATGCGTAACTTCATTCTCGTCTTTCCTGCGAAAGAACATCACCCTTGCTACGCTGATAGGCGTAGGTAAAATAAAGCCCCCTTTCCCTTGGGGAATTAGGGCGGGGGTGAAAATCATCAGAACGCCTGTAACTCCACGACTTCTGGATTCCCGTCTGCGCGGGAATGACGATGGGAGAGACGCGGGAATGCCGGATACGCGGGCAACGGGAATTGTGAGATCGTCTTAAACAATGTTGGCGCATGATGATAGACGGTGTACAATTCTGTTCTATCGATACTTGATTGCAAACGATGACGCGATAGAGGCAGCCCATAAGGGCAGGATGCCATACAGGAAAGAACGGGGGTGAATATGCTGGACTTGCTCATCGTCAATGGGCTTATCATCGATGGCACTGGCAATCCCGGCTTTTACGGCGCGGTGGGCGTTGAAGGCGATGTGGTGCGCGTGTTTCGCGGCGATATTAGCGGCGTCGATGCGGCGCGCACAATTGACGCCACCGACCATGTCGTCTCGCCCGGCTTTATCGACATGCACTCACACGCCGGTCTGGTCATCTTGTCCGAGCCTGAGCATCATCCGAAGGTGCGGCAAGGCATCACCACCGAGCTCATCGGCGTGGACGGCAACTCGTACGCGCCGTTCCACAAGCACGAAGATTTTCTCGACTTCGTTGCGATCAACTCCGGTCTTGACGGCAACCCGCCCTTGCCCGGCAGGTGGTCCACGGTTGAGCAGTATCTCGCCATGTTCGACCGGAAGACAGCGGTGAACATCGCGTACATTCTGGGCAATGCGCCGGTGCGCATCAACGCCGTGGGCTGGGACGACAGACCTGCAACCGGGTCCGAGATGGCGGACATGAAGGCGATCATCCGCGAGGCGATGGAGGAAGGCGTGGTTGGGCTGTCCACCGGGCTAGACTATCCGCCGGGCAGTTACGCGGACACGGACGAGCTTGTTGAACTGAGCGAGCTTGTCGCGAATATGGGCGGCTTTTACCACACGCATGTGCGCTATCGGATCGGCGACCGCTATCTCGACCCGTTCCGCGAGGCGCTCGAAATCGGCACGCGCAGCCGTATCCCCGTGCACATCACGCACTTCTTCCAGCGCGCGCCCAGCACCGGCGGTGGGCAAGGGCTGCTCGACCTCGTTGAAGACGCGGCGGACAGTGGGCAGGATGTTACTTTCGATAGCTACCCGTATGTGTTCGGCAGCACACGCTTGCTGATTATGGTGCCGGATTGGACGCACGACGGCGGCATCGTGAATCTGAAAGAGGCGCTGGCTTCGGAGGACGCGCGCAAACGTCTGCGCCGCGAGATGGAGCCGCGCGGGCCGTCTTGGGACAATGTCTGGCTGACATACTTCAAGCAGCCACACAACCACTTGTATGAGGGCATGTCCGTGGAGGCGATCGCCGCCGTGCGCGGGCAGCATCCGGTCGATGCGATATGCGACCTGCTGCTCGAAGAAGATTTGCAGACCTGCTATGTAACGGACGGCGCGAATGGAAACACGCTGCCCGCGTTCGTCAGCCATCCGCTGTCGATGGTTGGCAGCGACGCCGTGTTGGTAGGCGATTTCCCCAGTCCGCGCACTTATGGCTGTTTCCCCGTCATCCTCGCCGAGTATGTGCGCGAAGAGAACCAGATCTCGCTGCCGGAGGCGATACGCAAGATGACATCGTTCCCTGCGCAGCGCATCGGACTGAGCGACAGAGGTATCTTACGGGACGGCATGAAGGCGGACATCACCGTATTCCACCCGGGCAATGTGCACACGCCCGCCACGCGCACAGAACCCAAGCAGTTCCCAATCGGCATCGAATATGTCATCGTCAATGGCACTGTCGTCATAGACAACGGCGAGCACACCGGATCCCTACCCGGCCGCTCCGTCGGCAAGTAGTGGCTTCTCTTCCCCTTGATGGGTCCAGCGAGGGGGTAAATCGTGAAATAAGCACAAGAATCTACTTATGCCATCATTCTGAACGCAGCGAGTCCGCCCCTAAATCTGTCAGCGAATTACCTAACACATACAATTTTGAACGCAGCGCCGCGCAGCGAAGAATCTAAAACTGTTGCCATAAGCCAAGGCGCCTGGCAGTTGAAGATGTTAGATTCCTCACTTCGTTCGGAAATGACAGAGAATATCTCGACGACATGGAGCATCATCATCATATACCTGAAATACCGAATGCCTATCCTTGATAGCCCTTGTTTGTCGCATGCAACTTCAACCTTTATCCCTTGACGATACCCTCCGCGGCCTGCCGCCCGAATGGGATGCCGCCCCGTTGCCGCACATCGCCGCCGCGTTGAATGCGTCTGGCAGGAAAATCGTCATATTGGACGACGACGTGATGGGCACGCAGAGCGTCCACGATATCGCGGTGCTGATGGACTGGTCGGTGGACGCGCTGCGCTCGGAATTGGAGTCGGACAGCCGCGCGTTCTTTGTGGTAACCAACGCTCGCACGATGCCTGAATCACAGGCGCGGGCGGTCAGCGCATTCATCACTGGCAACCTGTGCGAAGCTGCGCGGCAGGCAGGTGTCGATTTCTCGATAGTGAGCCGCCTTGATTCGACCCTGCGCGGCCACTTCCCCGCCGACATGCGCGCCATCGAATCCGCGCTCGCTCAAGATTCGTCCACCAAGCCCGTAAGCGACAAGGTTGGCAATCCCAACCCGAGCGGCTGGATAATCGCGCCGCTGTTCTTGGAAGGCGGCCGCTTCACAGTCAACGATACTCAGTACGTCCTGAACGGCGAGTGGCTAGTCCCCGTCGGCGAAACCGAGTTCGCCCGTGACCCCGCGTTCGCTTTCACATCGTCCAACCTGCGCGAATGGGTCGAAGAAAAGACCGCACGCGGCGCGCCGCCGTCCCGCAGTATGTCCGGCGATGGCGAGTTGTCCAGTGGCGCATCATCTGATAGCGCGTCATTCGTATCATCCGACAGCGTACTAGCCGCGGATGTGGCGAGCATATCTATCGACGACTTGCGGCGTGGTGGCCCGCAGCGAATCGCGGGTATTCTGTCCGCACTGCCGGACGGCGGTGTGTGCGTGGTGAACGGCGCGAGCAACCGCGATATGGAAGTGTTCGTGCAAGGCATGCTGCAAGTCGAATCGGGTGGCAGGCGATTTCTGTTCCGTGCCGCGGCATCGTTCATCAAGGCGCTGTTGGGGCAGACTGAACGCCCGCTGCTGACGCCTGCCGAAATCGGGATGAGTGCCAGCAGCGTGGGCAGCGACAACGGCATACTGATCGTCGTAGGCTCGTATGTGCCGCGCACGACCGGGCAGCTCGACCACCTGCTTGCGAACACCGGCGCGGTCAGCGTGGAAGTGAATGTCGGCCACTTGCTTGCGGACAGCACGCGCCAAGCCGAGATTGACCGCAGCATCCGCGCTGCCGAAGACGCCATAAGGTCAAGCAGCAACGCTGTCTTGTACACGAGCCGTGAACTTGTAGAGGGGCGCAGCGCAGACCATAGCCTCGCTATCGGACATCAGATATCGCAGGCAATCTCCGAGATTGTCGCGGGCATCGGTGTGCGTCCACGCTGCATCGTGGTAAAAGGCGGCGCGACATCCTACGCGGTCGCGACAAAGGCGCTTGAAGTGCGCCGCGCATGGTCGCCGGGACAGGCAGCGCCGGGCGTGCCTGCTTGGATACTCGGCGACGAGACGCTGCATCCTGGCATACCCTGTATCATATTCCCCGGCAATGTGGGCGATGACGATGCCCTAACAAACCTAGTCGCAAGGCTGAATGACAGATGACCCGCAGAACACCGGCACGCAGAACAAATACGCACAACACAGTGGCGAGCCGCTCCGCCGAGAACGCGCGAGATTCACGCAATACGCCCACGAGCAAACGAGACACTCGTAGAACGCGAACACCACACTCAAAAGCGAGCGTACGTCGGAGCAACTCGAAAAGTGGTAATGCACGCGGTCGTAATACGGGTGGCAGAAACTCGGACAGCAATAATGTGCGTAGCAGCAGTGCGAGCGACAACAATGTACGCGGCGACAGTTTACATCGTAGCAATGCGAATAGCAGAAGTCCGCGTAGCAGGAATTCGGACAATCAGCTTGAGCGTGGTAAGAATGCTCGCCGGTCGAAAGTGCAAGTAGGCAATCCACACAACAGAAACGCGAGCGGCAGAAATGCGGTAAGCAGAAATACCCGCAACAGAAACACTGCCGGTAATGCGCGTGGTAGAAATGCAGGCGATGCGAATATACATGGCAGGTACGCCGGCAGCAGAACCGCGCGCAGTGACAAGCCGGACATCAATACCGCGCAGGTTTATGAAGTGGAGACTGTGGTTGGGTTGGAGGAGTACGCCCGCCGTGAGATACGCAGGTTGTTCGGCAAGGCGGCGGGCAAGACGGTGGAGATTGAAGGCGGCGCTGATGGGCGCTTTGTCTTGCGCTTTGATGGCAGCATCCGCAGATTCGACGAACTCCGGACGATAACCGCCATCCACAGAATCGAAACATTCGACGTGCCGCGTCCGCGCGCGCTGCTTGGGCACCAGCATTTGACTCGCCTGCTCAGCGCAATTCGCAGCGTACTAGACGCTCGACCTGACCACGCGTTTCGCACCTTCCGCATTGCGGCGGCAGGTGCGGGCAGCGGCGTCTATGCTCGGCTGAGAGAGGAAATCTCCGCTGCCACCGCGCTCGAACCGACCGATGACGCTGCGAATCTGCAAATCGCCGTGCGCCGCGCGACCGAAGACGAAGGCGGCTGGCAGGTGCTCATACGCACAACTCCGCTGCCGCTGTCCGCGCGCAGGTGGCGTGTCTGCGACATGCCGGGCGCGCTCAACGCGACCGTCGCGAGCGTGATGGTGAATCTCACCAAGCCGCGCCAATCTGAGCGTGTGCTGAACCTATGCTGCGGCAGCGGCACGCTGATGATAGAGCGGCTCGGCA
The DNA here is from genome assembly GCA_009838595.1 of Chloroflexota bacterium. GTDB lineage: Bacteria > Chloroflexota > Dehalococcoidia > Lucifugimonadales > JADFKI01 > Bin90. The sequence goes on from VXRI01000231.1 coordinate 6,105, forward strand.
TGGGACGCGCCGCGAGTGTTGCCGGCGTGGACGTCAGCGAGTCCGCGTTGCGATGCGCCGACTCCAATCTGCGCGCCGCCGGACATCGTACATCGGTGTCGCTGCTTCAAGCCGACTGCGCCGACATCCCCCTATCGGACGCCAGTGTGGATACGATAACCGCAGACTTGCCGTTCGGCATGGTGCAGGAAGGCTTGCCCAAAGGCGCCGAAATCGCATCTCTATATCGCGCCGCGCTCGCCGAAGCCGCCAGAGTCGCCGTACCGGACGCTGTGTTCGTCGCCATCACCACGCGCCGTCGCGCAATGAGCGACGCCATTGCAGACTTCCCGCAATGGAATCTCATCAAGGAAATCCCTATCGTCATCCCGTACCGGCGCGGCTATATTCGCCCGCACATCTACCTGCTGCACCGCGCCACAAATGCGGGTGGTCGGCTATAATTTCTGCAAGTGACATTGATGTACAGAATGGATGGTATGGAGGCAATTCTTGGATTACCTTCATCGGCATTCCCGGAATAACCGGAGGGCGACAATATGAAGCAACTCACACTACAACCCATTCGCGGCGTGCGGGGCGAGATACGGCTGCCCGGCTCCAAGAGCATGTCCAACCGCGTGCTGCTGCTCGCGGCGCTGGCACAGGGTACGACGCAGATTCGCAACTTGCTGGAATGCGACGACACCACGCACATGTTGAATGCGCTCGCTGCGTTGGGTGTGCAAGTTCGCCACTCGGACGACGGCGCGTACTGCGAGGTTACCGGGCTTGGCGGCGCGTTCCCTGAAGGCGGAGCAACGCTGTTTCTCGGCAACTCCGGTACGACGATGCGCTCGTTGTGCGCCGCGATTTGCGCGGGTAATGGTCGATACACTCTCACGGGCGAGCCGCGCATGCTGGAGCGTCCGATTGGCGATCTTGTGGATGCGCTGCGGCAGGTTGGCGCGCGGATTGCGTACACCGGCGCGGACGGCTACCCACCCCTAGCCATCGACGCGCGCGGGCTGGAAGGCGGCACAGTTCGCATTCGCGGCAACATATCCAGCCAGTATCTTACCGGCATGCTGATGGCTGCGCCGATGGCTCTCGCGTCGCTGACCATCGAAGTCGAGGGCGATTTGGTATCCAAGCCATATATCGAAATGACACTCGACGTGATGCGGCGATTCGGCATCGAAGTCGAACGTAGCGGCTATGAATGGTTCCGCTTGCCCGGCAACCAGTGCTACACATCGCCCGGCAGCATACTTGTGGAAGGCGATGCGTCGTCGGCGTCATACTTCTTGTCCGCCGGCGCGATTGGCGGCGGTCCGGTGCGCGTCAACGGCGTGGGCGACGACAGCATTCAGGGCGACATCGCGCATGCGGAGGTACTGCAGCAGATGGGCGCGAATGTGTCCAGCGGGCCAGACTGGATCGAGATTTCGCGCGGTTCGTTGACAGGCATCGACGCCGACCTGAACCACATTCCGGACGCCGCGATGACTGTTGCGGTTACGGCGCTGTTTGCCGAGGGCAAGACGACGATTCGCAATGTGCACAACTGGCGCGTCAAGGAGACCGACCGGCTCGCGGCGATGGCGACTGAGCTGCGCAAAGTTGGCGCGGGCGTCGTGGAAGGCGAGGACTACATCGAGATTACGCCGCCAACGAACATCCGCCCCGCCGTCATCGACACCTACAACGATCACCGCATCGCTATGTGCTTCTCACTCGCCGCGCTAGGCAAATCCAGCATCACCATCAACGACCCAGACACCGTATCCAAAACCTTCCCCGACTACTTCGACCGGCTGCGGGAGATATGTGAGTAGAATAGGGTAGTGTGTCGGCGCTCTATTCCCATCCCGCCCAAACCTAACCATACCGTAGAAAATGTGGACTAGGTGTTCGGTTCCT
>VXRI01000413.1 GCA_009838595.1 Chloroflexota bacterium
AGTGCGGACGCCATCGAGCGCGCTTCATCGCCTACGACTTCCGAGCACTGGGCGACTTGCACGCCAAGCAACTCGCTGAGCCGTTGAGATACCGGAGACATTCGCAGTGATTCGACTACCTGCCCTTTCGGTCTGCCTAAGTGTGAGCATACAACCAGCCTGCAGTCGCGTTCCAACAGGTGGCAGAGTGTTGGCAGAGCCGCGCGGATACGGCTGTCGTCGGAGATTTCGGTTGTACCGGGCTTGAACGGCACATTGAAGTCCACGCGGACCAGCGCCGTTTGCCCGTGTACATCCACGTCGCGAACGCTTTTTTTGTCGCGCACTCTCTTGTCCATCAGCGCATGCCGCCCAGATTCTCGACCTGCGCTCGGAGCAGAGCCTTGCCATCTGTGCTTGCAGTCGTGTTGTCGATAGCGTCCATCGCTTCCGTAAGCAAGGCTTGCGCCATTTCTTCGCAGGCGTCGCGCGCTCCCAGACCTTCGATGACTTCGCGCAATCTGAAGGCATCGTCCGCTTCGAGCACACGCTTGAAGTAGATTTCGCCCATCGCCCGCTTCTCGCTGATCGGAGCATTCTCTATCGCATATGCCACGGGGATGAGTTTCTTCTTGTTCAGCACTTCAACATTTGGCACGTTGGGAGGTACCGTATCGTCCCGTCCCCATAGCGCTGCCAGGTCGGATCTCACTTGTAGCGCAATGCCCAGCTTTTCGCCGCATAGCGCTAGAAGCCCTGCTGTCTTATCGTCCGCGCCGCCGATGAGCGAGCCGATTTGAAGCGCGCATCCCGCAAGCGCGCCGGATTTATCGGCAGCCATCGCCATGTATGCGGACACGCTCAAGTCGATGCGTTCTTGTGCTTCAAGGTCTCGGAATCTACCCTCGCACGCGCGAAGGCTCGCGGCGTCAACCAGCCGCACGATTTGCAATATCCGTTCGTCCGAAATGCCACGATTCGCCAGACGCAGTAACGCCAACCGCCCTAGCGCGTGCATCCCGTCGCCGGCGTTTATCGCTTGTGCGGGTCCCCACACCCACCACACCGCGTCGCGGTCGTTACGCTGTGGATTACCGTCTTGTACATCGTCGTGAATCTGCGCGAACTTTTCCACCATTTCAAGCGCGGCAGCAGCGGGCATGCACACATCAACATCGCCGCCGACCGCTTCGCATGCCAGCAGGGTCAGCACGCCGTGCATCCGATCCCGTCGCTGCGGGTAGTCGTCGAGTGCCCCATGCGCTCCTCGCCAGCCCATGTGGTAGCCCATCATGTCGTATAGAGGAAAGCCGCGCTTGTTGACGATTGCCTGCAGTTCAGCGTCCACCCTCGTGGTCAGATCGTCCAAGTTTCGCTTGGTAATCAAACTCACTCCCTCTTATTTAGAACCGCCTCGATATCCGCCCAAGACACCGCGCCTTCACGCAGTACGCATGGCTCGCCGCTCGTCACATCTAATATCGTTGATGCCACGCCGCCAAACGCATCGCCACCATCAAGCACGAAATCCAGCGTGTCGCCAAACTCGGCGCGCACGCTTGCCGCACTCGTTAAGCCGGGTCTGCCGCTCAGATTCGCGCTTGTTCCCGTTATCGGCGAACCCAACGAGTCGGCGATAGCGCGCGGAACGGGATGGTTTGGCACTCGCAGCGCCACCGTGTTCATGCCTGCGGTAACGATGTCCGGCACATACGCGCTCTTGCGCACGACCAGCGTCAACGCGCCGGGCCAAAATCGCTCGGCAAGCGCCAGCGCGGAGTCCGGCAAATGGGCGGCGCACCGTGCAGCATCTGCGGCATCCGACAGCAGCAGTGGCAAAGCCATGCCGTCCGGTCGCCCTTTCATCTCGTACACCTTCTGCACGGCGGATTCGTCGAATGCATTTGCCGCAAGCCCGTAAAGCGTGTCGGTCGGAATGGCCGCGACACCGCCTTCTGCGAGCACTTTCACAGCAATTGCAATTCGCCCTTGCATACCTGTATCAAGCGGTAAATCGGACATCTCCACCTCTGAATAATGTTGAATTAGTATATCATAAATGGTAAATTTTAAGCACTTCATTTGAGATTGAAGCCGATTCGCATAGCTGTATCCAATATGAAATATCTACAGTATTTCAGTATTGGCATGGCACAGGAAATTGCCGATTGGTGAAGGGTATATGGTAAACGAAGCCGGCGCCAATAGCCCGAATGGCGACAGCGTGAGCGCATATTCACACACGGCGGCACGCGTTCAGCGCGAGACCGTCGTGGTCATAGACTTTGGCTCACAGTACAGCATGCTCATCGCCCGGCGCGTACGCGAGAGCAATGTGTACTGTGAGATTGTGCCGCATACGGCGGATTGGGCGTCGATTGCTCGGCTCAATCCCAAAGGCGTCATACTCTCCGGCGGGCCGGCCAGCGTGTACGATGATGGCGCGCCGCTTGCGCCTGATTGGGTGTACGACTCCGGGCTGCCGGTGCTGGGCATCTGCTACGGCATGCAAGCCATGGCGCACCAACTTGGCGGCAAGGTTGCGCCGACTGATCGCAAAGAATACGGCAATGCCGTTCTGGAGCGCACCTCGGGCGACGAGCCGCTGTTCAAGGGCTTACCAGGGTTTATGCCAGTGTGGATGAGTCACGGCGACCAGATTACCGAAGTGCCATCAGGCTTTCGCTCGCTCGCCCGCTCAGAGAACTCGCCTGTCGTGGTGATGGGCAACGGCGCGGGCATGCTCGGCTTGCAATTTCACCCTGAAGTGGTGCATACACCGCAGGGCAGGACTATCATCGAGAACTTCTTGTATGAAATTTGTCGCTGCCACGCGCTTTGGACGCCCGGAAACTTCGTGAACGACAGCATAGACCGCGTGCGCGAGCAGGTCGGTGACGGCAAAGTTATCTGTGCGCTTTCCGGCGGCGTGGATTCGGCGGTCGCGGCGGCGCTTGTGCAGCGTGCTATCGGCGATCGGCTCACTTGTATCTTCGTGAATAACGGCATGATGCGTAAGGGTGAACCGCAATCCGTGCGCGACACATTTCAGCGCCACTTCCAGACCGGCTTCGTCTTTGTGGAAGCCACTGAAGGCTTTCTCGGCGCGTTGCGCGGTGTCATCGACCCAGAGCACAAGCGCAAGATCATCGGCGAGGAGTTCATCCGCGTGTTCGACGAAGAGGCGGCGCGCATAGGCGCGGTGGAGTTCCTCGCGCAGGGCACACTCTATCCCGACGTTATAGAGAGCGAGACAACCGACAACACGGTGTCCGCCAAAATAAAGTCGCACCACAATGTGGGTGGCTTGCCAGAGCATATGAACCTCAGCCTAGTCGAGCCGCTGCGCTACTTATTCAAGGACGAAGTGCGTGGTGTGGGTTTGGAATTGGGCTTGCCGGAGGAAATCGTATATCGTCAGCCGTTTCCAGGTCCGGGTCTAGCGATCCGAATCATCGGCGAGATAACGCACGACAAGCTCGCAGTTTTGCAAGAAGCCGACGCCATTGTTATGGAGGAGGTCCACAAGAATGACCTGTACCGCGAACTATGGCAGAGTTTTGCCGTGTTGACCGACACTCGCAGTGTCGGCGTTACCGGCGACTTCCGCACTTACGGACATGTCATCGCCATACGCGCCGTCAGCAGCGAAGACGCTATGACCGCAGACTGGGCGCGCATCCCTTACGATGTGCTGGGTCGCATTTCCACACGCATCGCCAACGAAGTACCAGGCGTCAACCGCGTGGTGTACGACATCACCAGCAAGCCTCCGGGCACAATAGAATGGGAGTAAGCCAGCCTGTGCCTACCGCATTTAATACCTTGACCCGAGAAGAGTTCGTGGGTGCCGCCGCGCGCCTTGCGGGAAGCGTTTACGACTTTCACGCACGTTTTGATATACCTAATATTAACGATAAAACACCTGCCGACGATGTATTTCCGCGTCTGTGCACACGCCTCGCTTTCCTTATGGAAGAGACGGGCGAACACGCGAGAGAACTTAACCAAGGCTGTCTCGACCGCGCAGCGGACGAGATGGCGGATGTCGCATTCGTGGCGCTAGGCACCTTGCTCGAGCTAGATACCAGCGGCGCTAAAGCATGTCTAGCAATAGCAAACAAAAACGACAAAAAGACCCTGCAAACGCACATGGTCGAGCCGTCGTCGGGCAAACTCGTCAGAAGGGCGCAGACGCAATGAATGTCTTGGTAGTCGGCAACGGCGCGCGTGAACATGCCATAGCATGGAAGCTATCCCAGAGTCCTTCGGTCTGCCATATCTATGTCGCGCCGGGCAATGCCGGCACTCATTTCATCGCAACCAATGTACCTATCGGCGCGGAAGACATCGCTGCTCTGATTGACTTCGCCTCGAACAACGCCATCGACTTGACGGTAGTAGGGCCTGAAGCGCCCCTTGCCGCGGGCATCGTCGATTCCTTTACTGCAAGCGGTCTTCCTGCGTTCGGCCCCAGTCAAGCAGCCGCGCGCATCGAGGGCAGCAAATCATTCGCCAAGACGCTGATGGCTGACTGCTCGATTCCAACCGCAGCATCCGAAACTTTCACTGACTTCGAGCAAGCGAGCGCGTACCTAGCCACTTGCTCGATACCTATAGTAATTAAGGCGGATGGCCTCGCCGCCGGCAAAGGTGTAACCGTGGCGCAGACCCGCGAGCAAGCACAGGATGCCATCCGTGAATCCATGCTCGACCGGGCATTCGGCGACGCTGGCGACCACGTGCTCATCGAAGAGTGCTTGGAGGGCCAGGAAGTCAGCGTGTTCGCCTTCGTTGACGGCGAGTATGTCTCCCCGATGGTCGCCGCCTGCGACTACAAGCGCGTAGGCGACGACGACATCGGCCCCAATACAGGTGGCATGGGCAGCTTTAGTCCTCCCCTGCCGCATCACTGGAACGCCGACATCGAAGCACTTGTCCGCGCCAGCATCATGGAACCTGTAACGAAGGGACTGATTGACATCGGATGCCCCTATCGCGGGATATTATATTTGGGCATGATGCACACGGAAGAGGGACCTAAAGTCGTGGAGTTTAATTGCAGGCTCGGAGACCCTGAGACTCAGGTCATACTTCCCCGCCTAAAGTCCGACCTCGCCGAGAATCTTCATGCAACCGCGCACGGCCAACTCCGAGACACGCAGATTGAATGGGACGACCGCGCCTGTGTGGGTGTGGTAGCGGCATCCGGCGGCTACCCTGCCGCCTATTCCACCGGCTATCCTATTGAAGGCATCACGGAAATAGACTACGAAGCAATCGTATTCCACGCAGGCACGAAACTACAAGACGACGAAATCGTAACCGCCGGCGGCCGCGTCCTAACTGTATCCGCGCTGGGCGACACGCACGAACAGGCGCGTGTTAGAGCATACGATGGCATCAACCGCATAACCTTCAAGGATGGCTTCCACCGAACAGACATCGCTAAGCACTAATTCATTTATCCTATCCATTTAGAATCAACCCGAAAGGAGACAAGACAATGCCGCTTGTAGGCGTAATAATGGGCAGCAGTTCCGACGAGGCAGTCGTCGCTGAGACGGTCAGCGTTCTCGACCAGATGGGCATTGAGAACGAGGTTACGGTCGCGTCCGCGCACCGCACGCCGGAAAAGGTTATGGAATATGTAACGACCGCACGGGAGCGGGGCATTGAAGTGCTTATAGCGGCGGCGGGCGGCTCGGCAGGCTTGCCCGGCGTGGCGGCATCTTGGACCACCCTGCCCGTCATTGGCATCCCTCTGCCCAGCAGTGACCTCAACGGCGTGGACGCGCTCTACGCCATCGCGCAGATGCCGCCGGGCATTCCTGTTGCCTGCGTCGCCGTTGGTTCTTGGGGTGCGCGCAACGCCGCCTTCCTCGCCGCGCAGATTCTCGGCATCAAGCACGACAACATCCGCGCCGCATACGACGACTACCGGCAAGGTTTGAAGAATCGCTAATCCCAAGAATCCCTTCCCCCTATACAAGGACAAGGGAAGGCTAAGATGGGAGGGTGCCAAACTCTTTTGGTGGTTTGACAGGACGGAAGACGTCATCTCCAGATTAACAATGCTCATAAATCACGCATCCTGACCCTTGACTTTTAGGAATATATCTTCCTATAATGAGTCCATGCGAAGAAAAGCCAACACTCTTCTGCCAATCGAAGTTTCCATCCTTGACGCAGGCATCCGTCTGAGAACCGACGGACTGCCTAGTTTTCACGGCTTTCTCATAGCCAAGCAAATCAAGGAACGGGAAGGCGCGCGCTTACTGACGGCGCATGGCACTTTGTACAAGGCGCTTGGAAGACTGGAAAAAGCCAAACTGCTCCAAAGTATTTGGGAAGACCCTCTCATTGCGGCCGAAGAAGGGCGCCCTAGACGCCGCCTGTACACCGTAACGCCCGCGGGAGAAGCGGCTCTTGCAAGGGCAGTCCATACGAGCGTCGGACCCGCCGGTGAAGCAAAAGGGGGACTCACGCTCGCATGATTGAAAAATCCGTCGGAATAGTTCCAAACTTGGTGAGAAACTGGGCGCGCGTGTACACATTCGGACTTCCTTCCGAAATTCGCGAAGCAAGGCGCGCCGAGATAGAATCCGACCTATGGGAGCACATCCACGACTCGGAGTTGGGCAGAAACGCCCCCTCTCCGTTTTGCGCTTCGCACGCGCTCATCCGCCTACTGGCGGGAGTGCCAGACGACCTGATCTGGCGCATCGAGCAAGCCAAAAACTATTCTATGGAAAGGGACAGCCACATCCTGTCCATCAATGTAAGTTCGGAGGTAAAAGAAATGACCGCAATCCTAGAAACAACCCTGCCCAATCGTCTGTATCAAGGCAAAGTGCGCGACACATACGACCTCGGGGACGGCTTGCTGCTGATGGTAGCAACCGACCGCACATCCGCGTTCGATGTCGTGCTGCCCACCGGCATTCCGGAGAAAGGCGCTGTGCTTTGCCAGATTTCTGCATTCTGGTTCGACAAGACGGCGGACATTATCCCTAACCACTTCGTTTCGCTCGGCGCCGACCGCGCCGACTTGGGCTTGGACGAAGACATCGCACGACGAGCAATGGTCGTCAAACGAGCGGAGCGCATAGATGTCGAGTGCATCGTGCGCGGGTTCATCACCGGATCCGCGTGGAGTGAATATCGACGCAGCGGCACAGTCGCCGGACAGCCGATGCCTGAAGGTTTGCAGGATGGCGATATGTTCCCGGAGCCGCTCTTCACGCCAAGCACGAAGGCTGAAGAAGGGCACGACGAGAATATCACCGTGGCGCAGATGGAAGACCTCGTGGGCAAGGAACTGACGGAGACGCTGTCGAAAGCATCCATCGAGGTGTACTCGCACGCAAGGGATTATGCGCGAGAAAAGGGTATCATCATCGCCGATACGAAGTTTGAATTCGGCATCATCGACGGCGAAGTATCTCTAATCGACGAAGTGCTGACGCCTGACTCCAGCCGCTTCTGGGATATGGACGGATACGCGCCCGGCAAGTCGCAACCGAGCTACGACAAGCAGTTCGTGCGCGATTGGCTCGACGCGCAAGGCTGGGATCACGAACCGCCCGCGCCTGAGTTGCCGGACGACATCGTTGCTGCAACGAAAGACCGCTACCTAGAAGCGTAATACAGATTGAAACGCGAAACGCAATCATACCTAAACATCGCGAACCAATTAAAGAATCAGCGAGAATCCAATGACTACTAGGGCGAAACGACCGACACCGACCCAAGTCCGCGCGGCGCGCAGAAGGCGGCAGGCACGGCGCAAGAGAATGCTCGCGATAGGAGGATTCACAATCGCCGGCGGCGTGGCGTTTCTGCTTATCCTCTCGCTAATTTTGCCAGGTCTGCCGCTCGACACGCTGTTCCGAGGCGGCGGCGACATTTTCGGGACTGGCGCGGCGGAGGCGCAGTCGTTCAATGTCGAAGTTGCCGATTTTCAGGTAGAGACGGATGAAAGCGACTCGCCCGGTGATAGCGCTGCGGCGCCTCCATTGC
>VXRI01000031.1 GCA_009838595.1 Chloroflexota bacterium
GCCCTGCATGGCGGAGACCGCGGCGGCGGCTTCCTGCCGCATGTCGTCTAGGGTGAAGCCGACGCCGTTAAGCGCATCCTCGCGGCCTGGTGAGTAAATTGACGAAATGACCACGAACGGCGTGTCCGGATGTTTTTCACGCACGATTTGCACGAAACCGATGATTGCCGACTGGAAGGTGCGCGGGCTAAGGCTGTCCGAGCCGTAGATGTTGATGCCAACCTTCATCGACAGGAAATCCGCCGGCAGGTCGCGCATCATACGGGCGACCATCGGCTCTAAGTGGCAGTTGCCGCCGTAGCCCAAGCAGGTCAAGTTCAAGCCGTGCTTTCGCGCCGCAAACGCGGGCCAAGTGGTGCTGGGACTACCCGCCGCGCGGCAATGTGTGATGGAGCTGCCGTATGTTACCCACTTTGGTCGCATATCATCATACGGGCGGATACTCGCGCCGTCGGATATTGTGAGTGAGCGCAGCTTAAACTCAGCGTGCTGCGGCAGCCAAAGTTCAAGAAGTTTGTTGCCTACCGGCAAGCCATCGAATCGGAACTCAGATTGACCCGCCATCTCGCAGCTGCCAACGAACTCACCGTCGCAGTACAAATCGATGCCAATGAACTCGCCTTCAGGATCAGCAGGCTGTGGCACGACATTCCCCACGACGATTTCCGTATCGCTATGAAACGCGAGGCGCACGCCCGCAGGCATCGCCGCACGCTCTCGCAGCGCGTCCGCCGGGAACAACGCAAGCTCGTCATGCGGCAAGCGCCACGGCATACGCCAGTCGTCCGTGTCATCAAAGGATATTGCGCCGTGCCAACCCAGCCGTGCGTCGTCCGGACGAAGTTGCTGCATCATTTTGCGCGTACTCCTGTAGTTACTTCAAGTACCAATTAACAGGATTTATGGAACAGGTAGAATCATTCCTTCCCCCAATCAGAGGGAAGGAATGATTCAGAATGGTTGCGCTTACGGCTGATTGCGGTTTAGGAAGGCGCGGACCTGCGCTATCGCCTGCGCTTTCGAGGCTTTGTCTTCCTTCCATGGGTAGGCGGTGCATTCGGCGTTCGGCGCGAGCGCGACCATCGCCATTGCGGGTTCAAGAGCATGCGACGGCGTGTCGTCGGGCATCACCAGCAGCGGCGTCTCGCAGGTAGCCGCGAACTCGCGCGATACGGTGTACATAAAGTCCGGCTGGATGCGGTACAGGTTGTGCAGGTACTGATGGACAATTTCCATCGTTACATCGTCGCGGTTGGCGCACAGCTCGGGTCCCCAGAGGTCGTGCCCTGAGTCGTACATAGCATCAGGCGTTACAGTGGAATGACCGACCGGCTGGCATAGCACAGCGGCGGCAATGCGTTCCGGCGCGCGTTCGATGAGCTTCATGGCAAACGGTCCGCCAATGCAATAGCCCATGAATAAGAACTTGTCTATGCCGAGATGGTCCATCAGCCCGAACTGGTCGTCCGCGAAGGCGCCCCACGGGTCTTCGATCTGCACCGGCCCGGTGGATTCGCCGCCATTCGCGTTGCGCTGGTCCATCGTGATACAGCGGAAGCCGTCCTTGAACTCCTCCATCGCGTTGAACACCTGCCCAGGCCAGCCCGCGATTGTGGAGTTCAGCCCGCCGCCCGGCGTAACCAGTAGCGGGAATCCCGAACCAGCCTCTTCATAGTGGATAGTAACTTCGCCCTTAGTATAAAACGGCATTTGCTCGCTCCCTATTACTCTCAATTACTTTCAGTGTCGAAACTAATGGCAATTGTATCCTGACAACAGGGCATGTCAAGTTAAAGCACGACAAGTGAGACTGTAAGGGCAACGGAAGTGGGAAATGGTGGGCGATAGAGGACTCGAACCTCTGACCTCTTGCGTGTAAAGCAAGCGCTCTAACCATCTGAGCTAATCGCCCATGCGGTACGCGCCATCGAGACGCGGCAGCGTGTATGCAGTACGGAACTGCGATAAGGAAGGGAGTGGCGCGCTTGGCGGGACTCGAACCCACGGCCTCAGCCTCCGCAGGGCTGCGCTCTATCCAACTGAGCTACAAGCGCTTGAAGTAGGGACTCCTGCTGGCGAATGCGGAACTTGGTTCTGGTGCCGAAGGAGGGATTCGAACCCACACATCCGTAAGGATACTACGTCCTGAACGTAGCGCGTCTTCCGTTCCGCCACTTCGGCACGCTGCTGACATTTCGCCATCTGGTCATCTGCGCCAGATGGTGGGCGATCCAGGACTCGAACCTGGGACCTCTTGCGTGTGAAGCAAGCGCTCTAACCATCTGAGCTAACCGCCCTGGAAATACGCCGCGCATCATCACCAGTCAAGCGAACCACTGAATTATAGCAGATTATCGACCGAGAGAGAATAGTGCCGCCGATGCGTAACCGTCCCAAGGACGCTGTGGGATTTTGTATAGAGTCTGCGAGTGCGCGTTCTCATAAATACGGTTATGACGCGCTATGCGTTCACCAACTCGCCTACGGACAGACCGTCCTCACCACTCCATACCCATTGAGTCAACCGCAAGCAGTTGAGCATCGCCGCAACACTTTTGCATCCCTTTACCGTCTTGTATCTTATCTCCGTTTTTACGAGGATATGCCTTACTCCTTCCTATCATTCGCTCCGTGCAGTTATTCATCAACGGTAGCCCTATTACCCATTTGTGCCTCGTCAGACTCTTTCGCCTATTGCTCAACTCCACCAACCATACAGTCCGCCTCAGAAGCGGGGCTCCCCGACATTCGCTTAACGGTAAATTTTTGGGCATTCAGGGCGCGCGATGATCTGCTCCATCACGGAGCTATCGTTCAACGCCGCGTCAAGTATGGCATTCCCCCCTTCCGTCCCGTAGTAAGACTTGGCTCCATCTCTGAGAGTGCCGTCTCGGTTTAGGTGAACATGCGCTCCGGAACGCAGGTCCGTCAATATGATCGGCGCCACCCATTCGGCCGGAGATGGAACTATCTCGCAAGGGGGTAGATACCGTACATGCAGGTAGCCGTCGATTACTTTCGACAACTCCATACTGGGAGTAGGTGCGTAGGCAGTTGGAGGTGCCGGAGGCAGTTGGAGGTGCCGGAGGAAGCGACGTAGCCGGGGGTATTGGCGCGGGAGCGGGCTGTGTTTCATATCCCGGCTGGCATCCTGTCAGCATTTGAGCAATCAGCAGAAGCACACAGGCAGCCACCTTTGCTTTATACCTTCCCATAGTAGAAATCCTTACGATAGATCCCCTACAGATACTCTTACCCCTTATTCGAGTCATTCTCAATTCGACTCATTCCCATACTTCAACTCCACCTTAAGCCGTACTCGACCTCTCCCAGTGGTGTTGTAATCGGCAATCGACATTATCACGAAATTTTCGAGTGTCCCTTCTACCAAGTCCGCCTTATTTTGGCACGAATATAATAGGTAGGTTAGATTCAGGGGCATTTTACAATGAGGATGTCGCAGAATATGCTCGCAAGAAAGTTACAGAAGAGACAGTTGGAATGGAATCGCCTAGGGTGAGTTGACATTTGCGTCATTCCCGTGAAAATCCAGTGCCTTGAAATTGACCGATTCCGCGTCTTTTCACCGTCCGAATGATACTGGTTTTCCGCCTGCCCGTTTTTCCCGGGCAGGAATATCGAAATGCCAACAAAACCTGGTTTCAAGTTGAGATGTTGTTTCGCCGTATGCTGTATGATACGCAATACTAGAATCACAAAATTTGCAACCACACAGCGGCAACAGGAGGAATCTCACTTGGCTAACTTGCGATTCGGCGCTTTTTTGGCGCCACATCATCCCATCGGCGAAAACCCTACGCTTCAGTTTCAAAGCACCCTTGAGCTGGTCGATCTGCTTGACCATCTTGGCTACGATGAGTTCTGGTGCGGCGAGCATCACTCTACGGGCTGGGAGATAATCGCATCCCCTGAGATGTTCCTCGCGGCGGCGGCGGAGCGTACACAGCGCATAAAGCTCGGCACGGGCGTTGTTTCGCTGCCGTATCATCATCCCTTCATGGTGGCGCAGCGCATGGTGCAACTCGACCACCAGTCGCGCGGGCGCGTCATATTCGGGTCGGGACCTGGCGCGCTCCCATCAGACGCCCACACGCTCGGCATAGATCCCATGCTGCTGCGTGACAGGCAGGACGAAGCCATGGGCATCATTCGCCGCCTCTTCGAGTCAGACGAGCGTTTCAGCTACGAATCCGAGTGGTTCAAGCTGCGAGATGCCAAGTTGCAACTCAAGCCCTTGCAAAAAGATATGGAGTTCGCCGTAGCGTCAATCGTCAGCCCGTCCGGTATGACGCTTGCGGGCAAGCACCGCGCCGGAGTGCTCTCAATCGGTTCGCTGACCCAGGACGGCATCAGGGCGCTACCCTTGCAGTGGAGCTTTGCGGAAGAGTCCGCCGCTAAGCACGGCAACACGGTTGACCGCAAGAATTGGCGTATCGTGCTAAACTGGCACATCGCCGAAACGCGCAAGGAAGCGCGCGAACAGGCAAAGCACGGCTTGATGCGGCACAACAACGAATACACCATTGGTACGCTTGCCGGCGGCGTAGGCACAATCTACGATACTCCTGATGAAGCCGTGGACGGCGTCGCCTTCTCCGAACTTAGCACCGCGGTCATTGGCACGCCCGACGACCTCGTCGCCAGAATACGCGAAATGATGGAGATTACGGGCGGCTTTGGCTGCGTCATCGGGTTCGTCCATGACTGGGCGAACCGCGAGAACACGCGCCGAAGCTGGGACATGGTTGCTCGCTATGTCATCCCGCAGGTCAACGGCTTGCTGGACGACTACTTCGAGTCTCACAGGTTCGTAACCGATAACCGCGAGTATTGGGACAGGGCAGGCCAAGCCATCAGGACCAAGATTGACGAGAACACGCGCGCCGCAGAGGCGTTAGCCGTCGACGAAGCCGCAGGCAGAGAGGAGCGGCTGACCGCGCGCTAGGCGTGCCTAGCGGCTTGAACGCTTGCAATATGGCGCGACTGATTGGGTATCATACCCCATCAACAGGAAGAGACTTCAGGCGTCTTTGCGGAAACGGAGATGAATATGAGCGAACGAAACGCTGACTACATCATTCATGGCGGGCTTGTGGTGCGCGGAAGCGGAATTACGCGCGAGGACATCGTGGTCAAGGACAGCAAAATATGCGCGAATGCCGAAATGTACAGATTGGAAGACGCGGCGCGCGTTATCGACGCCTCCGGCCTTTATGTTATGCCCGGCATTGTGGACGCGCACAACCACCCCGTCTATGCAGACCGTATCGAGACTTTCTCCATGAGCGCAGCGTTCGGGGGCATTACGACAGTCGTGCCGTTTATTTCCAACAGGCGGCGCGAGGGCGTTGAAGGCACGGTTTCGGACATAATTCGGGAGTTCATGGACGAGGCGGCAGAGACGTCGTACCTGGACTATGCGATACACGCGATTCTGCTCGGCGATGACGATGTAGAAGAGCAGGTGCCTGAGATGATGCAAATGGGCGTCATCTCGTTCAAGATGTACATGACCTACCCGCGTCGGGGCATGATGATGCCTGACGACAGGATGCTGAAAGCTATGGAACTTGCAGCAGGAGACGGCGGCATAGCCATGGTGCATGCGGAAAACGGTTACTGCATAGATTACCTTGTGGACAAGATGACAGTCGAGGGAAACACGGGAAGGGAGCATTACGCGCCTTCGCAGCCGCGCATCCTTGAAATTGAGGCTGCGAACCGTGCCGCGACCTATGCGGAAGTCACAGGCTGTCCACTGTACATCGTGCATCTGTCGGCGCGGGAGATGATTGGCGTGCTGGAACGCTTCCGCGGAAGTGGAGCCGTGCAGCTGTTCGGCGAGACCTGCCCGCAGTATCTTGCCCTGACGAATCAGAAGATGCTGGACTTCGGCGCGCTTGCCAAGATAGGCCCGCCGCTGCGGGAGCGCGAGGACAACGAAGCGATGTGGTATGGGCTGTCCTCACACCTTATCGACACGATAGCCAGCGATTTCTGTGGGCATAAGAAGTCACAGAAGGCATCTTATAATGCTGAAACGGACCCAGACGCCGAAGGCTCCATCTTCGACGCGACATTCGGGGGCAACTGGGCAGAGCAGATGCTGTGCGTTGCCTACCACGAGGGCGTGAATATGGGGCGTATCACCCTGCCTCGCCTAGTGCAGGTGATGTGCGAGAATCCTGCGAAGATATTCGGGTTGTATCCCAAGAAAGGCTCACTAGACGCAGGCACGGACGCAGACATTGTGCTGTTCGACCCTGCCGTCAAGCATACGCTGTCGGCGGAAGCGCAGCATTGCCTTGCAGACTTCACGATGTTCGAGGGCATGGATGTAATCGGGCAGCCCATACTAACGATGCAACGGGGTGAGATTTTGGTCGAAAATGGCTTGATGCACAGGCCGAAGGGGCGCGCCGAATACCTGCCCGGCAATCGCGATCTTGCCGCGTATGCGCCAAATGGACACAAGGTGATGTAAAGGCGCCTTACGCCGGCATCAGTTAGCAGGATAGATTAGATGAAAGTCCACTTAATCGACGGCACCTACGAACTCTTCCGCGCCTACTTCGCCATGCCCAAGTCAACCGGTCCCTCCGGTCAGCCAACCGGCGCAGCGCGTGGGCTATTGCAGACGCTTCTATCGTTGCTTCGCCAAGACGATGTTACGCACACCGCCTGCGCCTTTGACAGTGAAATTTTATCGTTCAGGAACGACCTCTTCGCAGGCTACAAAACAGGCGAAGACACGTCATCGGACTTGAGGGCGCAATTCGAACTGGCGGAGCGCGTAGCGAGTGCGTTGGGACTGGTCGTCTGGCGAATGGTGGAGTTCGAGGCGGACGACGCCATCGCAACGGCGGCGTGCCGGTGGGCAGACGACCCTACCGTGGAGCAAGTGGTAATGTGCTCGCCGGACAAAGACTTGGCGCAAGTCGTGCGCGGCAGCAGTGTCGTGAGCCTAGACAGACGGCGTGACCAAGTGAGCGACGAAGCGGGCGTCATCGATAAGTTCGGCGTGCCACCAGCGTCGATACCGGACTATCTCTCGCTAGTCGGCGACTCCGCGGACGGCATACCCGGCGTACCACGCTGGGGTGCCAAATCCACCGCGCAGGTATTGCAACGCTACAAGCACATCGAAGAAATCCCCAACGATGCTAATGAGTGGGACATCAAGGTACGCGGCGGCAACACATTAGCGCGCAATCTATCCGAGAAGCGGGAATTAGCCGCGCTGTACAAGCAACTCGCCACGCTACGCCTCGATGTGCCAATCAGCGAATCGCTGCAATGCTTGGAGTGGCAAGGCGCAAGAAAGTCAGAATATCAGGCGCTATGCATAGAATGCGGCTTCGACAGGTTCATAGACTCGCCGCACAAGTGGCAGGAAGGAGGCGCGCCATCATAAAGGGTATGTGGAATGTGGGCGGTGGTACCCCCGGAGGGACTCGAACCCACGCACCTGGCTCCGGAGGCCAGTGCTCTATCCGCTGAGCTACGGGGGCATATCTCAAATATAGCAGTTGCCGGCTGGCATAACAAGGAAGTGGGGCGAATTCGCAGGGCAATCGCATCTAAATTGATTGGGCGAGAACTTCGGAGAAATCAGCCGTTTTGCGCCTCTTCCAGGCTACGATATTCGCTGAAATATGCAGTCAAGGCTTTACCAAACCTTCAATGAGACTTGGAATCATCATTGTATATGATAAGTGAGCGCAATAAGTATTCCAATTGTCGCAAGATGCGATTGCCCTGGGCGAATTCGCCCCGATTACGCGTTTGCGAAAAACCTGCTATTTCCTATTCTACATAGCATTCTCGTCAGTCATTTCGAATGCAGCGAAGCGCAGTGAGAAAACCAAAGTCTAGGAATGGCGAAGTGCGATGATAGCGCAAATACCGGACTGCGCGGAATATGTAACCATTGGTGCTAGTTTCAGACATAGTTGAAAAAGCCACGAGGATGCGCCATT
>VXRI01000326.1 GCA_009838595.1 Chloroflexota bacterium
AATTGTTATTAACACGTTTTTATTCGTGGGTATGGTCAGATGTGTATTATTGACTGGCGCTATTCCGGCGTTTAAGGGATACGACGCCGGCGGACCGACTCCCTTCAGCGGCACGATTTGCGCTTCGGTAAACGAGGAGATTGTACACGGCATCCCGGGCAGCAGAGTTCTGCAAGACGGGGACATATTCAGCGTGGATGTTGGCGCAATAGTCAAAGGATTTCACGGCGACAGCGCATTCACCGTAGGCGTGGGCGACATATCGGACGAAGCGCAGAGGCTAATCGACGACACTCGCGAATCGCTGAAGCGCGCCATAGCGCAGGCAAAGGTGGGAGCGCGCGTAGGCGACATCGGCAACGCGGTGCAGACTTACGCCGAAGGTCTGGGATATGGTGTAGTGCGCAAGTATGTCGGACACGGAATCGGGCGCTCGTTGCACGAAAATCCGCAAGTGCCGAACTACGGCAGACCGGGACGCGGAGCGCTGCTCAGAAAGGGCATGGCAATTGCCATCGAACCTATGCTGAATATCGGCACAAGAGAGACCTTGGAGCTTCCGGACGGCTGGACTGTCGTAACCGCGGACGGCAAACTTTCGGCGCACTTTGAGGACACTATAGCGATAACGCAAAAGGGACCCGAAGTGCTGACTACGCCGGAAGGGTATTACTTTTAGACCGAATCTACCCGCAGCAATGGTAAAGGCAATAGCCAAGAATGCGGTTGGCGGGAAGACGAAATGACAACGGGCGAGAGGACGATGTCCATCGCCCACGAATGACACTCAAGGGAGAGTGTATGCCAAAAAGGGAAACCATCGAGGTCGAAGGCACGGTAACGGAATCTCTGCCAAACGCCAGTTTCCGCGTGGAGCTGGCAAATGGGCATGAAGTGATGGCGTATGTGTCTGGCAAAATACGCATCAACTTCATTCGAGTACTGCCCGGCGACAAAGTTCTGGTGGAACTGTCGCCCTACGATCTCGCAAGGGGCAGGATAACCTACCGCTTCAAGTAATCACAATCGGGCTGTCCGCAATGCCCAAAATGCCATGCCAAGAGCATGGTGGAACATGTTCACACTTTATACGGGGCAAATCCGCGTAATTCGCCCCAATTGCGCGCAGATTAGGTGAAATTTGACAGTGGATGTGCGGCAGCAGGAAAGGCAATCAGTATGAAAGTATCGGCATCGGTCAAGATCAGATGCGCCAAGTGCCGTGTGATAAGGCGACGCGGCAGAGTTCTGATTATTTGCGAGAATCCGAAGCACAAGCAGCGTCAAGGCTAGGAGAGAAGCAATGGCGATTGTATCCGGCGTAAATATCCCCGACAACAAGCGCGTGGAAGTCTCCCTGCGCAGCATCTACGGTATTGGTCCCTATCAAGCGAAGGACATCGTGGACAAGGCGGGCATCGTGGGCAATCCACGAGTGCGCGAACTCGACGAGACAGACCTGACGCGAATCAGGGAAATCGTTGACCGCGAGAAGATGGTCGAAGGTGACCTGCGGCGCGATGTGGACATGAACATACGCCGCCTGATGGATGTGGGCACATACCGCGGATTGCGCCACCGGCGTGGACTGCCATCGCGCGGGCAACGCACACGCACGAACGCCCGCACCAAGCGCGGCAGACGCCAGACCGTAGCCGGACGCGGCCAGCGCTCCACCACCAAGTAGCGCATATCACCAGTTACATAACCTAGAGGCACGACCGACGGCAGAAAGTTGGCGCTTCGCTAGTTCCTACCCTTTGGGGGGACTTAAGTATGGGACAAAGTATCAGCAATCAAAGGATGATGCTAACGGCACCCGCGAAAAATCAACCGTCCTCCATTGTCAATAGATACATAGGCACAACAGATACATAAGCACAACGGACAACAATCACGGAAAGGCAAGGCAGAATGCCGCGAAGACCACGAACTAGGCGCAGAGAGCGCAGGTCCATCCCAATCGGGAAGGCATACATACAATCCACATTTAACAACACAATAATCACGCTGGTGGACCCGGAAGGCAATGTCATCTGCTGGGGAAGTTCAGGCACCGCAGGCTTTCGTGGGTCGCGCAAGTCAACGGCGTTCGCCGCACAGCGGGCGGCAGAAGACGCAGCGCGCAAAGCCCGCGACAACGGCTTGCGCCAAATAGAAGTCTTCGTCAGAGGACCCGGCGCCGGCAGAGAGGCGGCTATCCGCACACTGCAGGCGCAAGGCTTGCTGGTAACGAGCATCCGCGATGTTACGCCCATCCCACACAACGGCGCGCGACCTCGCAAGCGGCGGCGCGTATAACAGCTGCCAAGCGCGGCTCGCGAGGTGATGCAGGTGGAGCAGCAGCCCACTCCGACATTCAGACGCAGTCCCTTCGAGATACTGGGTGAATCGTTCAGCATCTACGGCAAGCATTTCAGGAACTTTATCCTGATTGCGTTGCTGGTGCAGGTGCCGATGAGCATTTTCGGCCTAGCAATGGCTGGCAGCCTTCCAACCGAAGAAGACTTTACCGCGCTCGTAGTGAGATTCGTACCTGACGCTGATACTGCGATTCTAGGCGAAGGGTCGGATATTTCCGAATTGCCGGACCCTATCAGCAACAGCGAAATCATCGACTTTCTCGTGTCGCTAACCGTGCTGACTATCGTTACATTGGCGGGGCAGACACTGCTCAGCGGCGTTATCGCCGTAGCCGTCGCGTTGCAATACACGACAGGACGATTCGATGTTGGCGCATGCTACAGGCGGGCATGGTGGCGCATCCTGACTCTAGTCGTGCTGGCGCTGGTGTTTTTCGGCTTGCTGGCGCTGCTGCTGATTGGACTTACGATACTGATACTGCCCGGCATTGTCGTTATGGTCTTGATGATTTATCTGGCAGTCGATATACCCGCCGCGACGATTGAAGGATACAAGCCTATAGCCGCTCTCAAACGCAGCTACGAGTTGGTCAGAAACAACTGGTGGAGAACATTTGCAGCGGTGATGCTGGTATTTCTCGTAATCGTCGGGATTTCCATTGTGCTGGGGCTGGTTCTGGGCATACCACTGACGATGTTAGTTGGCGAAGACGCATCAGAATTGGCGTTTAATGTTACCACTGCGGTGGTTGGGCTGGTGACGAACACGCTAATCGCGCCTATCGCCGGCATCACAAGCGCGCTGATATACCTCAACTTGAGGTCGCGTAAGGAAGACTTGGACGAGCGGACGCTGGCGATACAAATGGGAATAATCGCTCCGGATATGCCGGACGAAAGTTACAGTGGACCCGCCTAACGCTGACGAACGGCCTCTAATTAACATTCGCAGATCGATAATGGCATTAACAGCGCCAACTACTTGGGGTAAAAGAAGAACAAGAACCACCTTTGGAGGGTGAAAAAGATAAGAAATGGCAAGATACACCGATGCAGTATGCCGACAGTGCCGCCGAATTGGGGAAAAGCTTTACCTCAAAGGCGAGCGCTGCTACACGCCCCGATGCGCTGTGGAGCGGCGCAGGAAGCCGCCCGGAGACAGCATCCCGCGGCGCAGGCGCTCGTCCGACTGGGCGCTCCAGCTCCGTGAGAAGCAGAAGGCGCGCTTCACCTACGGTGTGCTGGAAAAGCAGTTCAAGAAGTACTTCGAGATGGCGCGGGAAAACCCCGGTGTCACCGGCGATACGCTGTTGCAGTTGCTCGAGACGCGCTTGGACAATGTGGTGTTCCGCCTTTCCTTTGCAGAGTCGCGGCAGCACGCGCGCCAGCTCGTCAACCACAGCCACTTCACGGTGAACGGCAGGCGCATGGACATCCCTTCGTACCTCGTGCAGCCAGGTGATGTCATTGCTTGGAAGCGCGGTGGATCCAACGGCAGCGTGCCACAGTTCATCCAGGACCTGACGGAGGGTCCGCCCAAGCGGACCGTGCCTATCTGGCTGCGGCTAGACGCCGGCAAGCGCGCCGGTGAGATGGTCGCCCTTCCGGACCCGTCCGAAATCGACACGAATATCGATGTGCGCCTAGTTGTGGAGTTCTACTCGAAGTAGCGCCGCCACTCGTCGAACTGCAATTGCGCCACCGTGAGACGGCGCTCATAGCGCGGACAGGAGATGCACTATATGGTCTTGGATTACACATTCGCACTTTCCGACATCCAAGAAGAAGAAGAGATAGAAATCACTACCGAGATAAAGCAGATCGAATCCGTTGACAGGTATGGCAAGTTCGCTATCGAGCCTCTGGAGCCGGGATTCGGTATGACGCTCGGAAATCCATTGCGCCGCGTGCTTTACGGCTCGCTTACCGGCACTGCTATAACCTGGATCAAAGTCGAAGACGTGCTGCACGAGTACGCCACGATACCTCACATGAAGGAGGAGGTCTCCGAGTTCCTGCTGAATGTCAAAGGCATTCGCCTACGCTCCGAGACTGACAGGCCCGGTAAGTTGCGGCTGGAAGTCGCAGGCGAGGGTGAGGTGTGCGCCGCCGATATAATGGCGTCATCGAACTTCGAGGTAGTCAACCCTGAGCTGCACTTAGCGACACTCGACTCACCAGAGGCAAAGCTCGCCGTCGAGTTCAATGTCGAACAAGGCGTCGGTTACAAGGAAGCCACAAGCGGCAGCGACCAAGTCATCGGCACGCTGCCAGTGGACGCCGTGTTTACGCCTATTCGCAAGGTTAATTATCGCGTAGAGCCTACGCGCGTCGGACAGCGGACCGACTACGAACGACTCGTCATCGAAGTATGGACGGACGGCACAGTTGAACCGATTGAGGCGCTCCGGCAGTCCGGTGAAGTGCTGATGAACAAATTCTTCCTGTTCGCCAAAGTGCAGGTGGATTCCAGCGAGGCAGGCAGCCCTGTGCTCATACCGAGCATATCACCGGAGAAGTACAACGTAACCGTCGAGACGCTGCAACTGTCATCAAGGACGCTGAACTGCCTCAAGCGCGCCGGCATCGACAAGGTTGGCGAAGTGCTCGAGAAGTCCAAGGAAGAACTGATAGCCATCCGCAACTTTGGCGAGAAGTCATACGCAGAGCTGTTCGACCAGCTTCGAGCCATGGATCTGTTACCCGAAAACCTCGATCCGCAGAACTTCGAAGAAGACGAAGAGCAAGCCGTCGCAGCCGCCGAAGAATAGCCACATATCCCTTAGCATCTCTTACCTTTATGGGGCAGGGATAGGATGGGGCAATCTAAAATACATTCACTACAAAATACTGACTAGGAGTAGAGAGGACGACAATGAGACACCGCCTCTCGGGAAGAAAACTCAACCGCCCGACCGCGCACCGCATGCTGATGCTGCGCGGAATGGTTACGGATCTGCTCAGGCATGAGAGCATTAGAACAACGGAAGCGAAGGCGCGCGAAGTGCGCCCACTCGCGGAGAAGGTCATCACGCGCGGCAAACACGGGACTCTGCACGACCGCAGGCAAGCCGCTGCGTTCCTGACCGACGGTGAAGTGCTGAGAAAGGTGTTCGACGAATTAGCCGACCGCTACGAAGACAGGCCCGGCGGATACACGCGCATCACCAAACTAGGCCCCCGCAAAGGCGACGCCGCACCAATGGCTGTGCTAGAACTTATGCCATAGCGAAGGTCCTTCTCCCTTCGGGGAAGGTTAGAATGGGGGCATGACGGCAATGAAAACACCCACCATCCCCCAAAAGCAACTTGCAGAACCGAAAGCACGCCGCTATATGCGACTTGCGTTAACAATCGAATACGAGGGCACGCGCTACCACGGTTTTCAGTATCAGGTTAATGCGCCATCGATACAAGCCGCGTTAGAACAGGCGATAGAACGGCTAACCGGCGAGCGCGTGCGAATCAAGGGCGCAGGGCGCACGGACGCCGGCGTGCACGCAGAAGCACAGGTCGTCGCGTTCGACACGGATTCGACGCATACTGCGGACACATTCGTGAGCGCGCTGAACCACCACTTGCCGCAAGACATCGCCGTGAAGGCGGCGCACATCGTTGAGACGGACTTCGACCCTCGGAGGCACGCGCTAAGCCGCACATACCGCTACAGCATCCTGAACAGCAAGACACCATCACCGATGATGCGGCGGTTCGCATGTCAAATCCGAGAGCCTCTGGATGCACGCCGGATGCACAGCGTGACACGACTGTTTATCGGCGCGCACGACTTCCGCAAGTTCGCTGCGCCACTGCCGGACGGCAAGTCTAGCAGCGTCCGCGCAATCTACGATGCTTTCGTGCGACAAGACGGCGATATGATACGCATTGGGGTTACGGGCAGCGCGTTCCTCCAGCACCAGGTACGGCGAATGGCGGGCGCGCTGGTGGACATCGGACGCGGCAGGTTATCGCCTGACGACCTGCAAGCGATGATAGACAATGCGCCCACAGACAAGATAGCGCACACGCTGCCGGCGCATGGTCTGTGCCTAGTGAGAATAAAATACGCGAACTATCCGCCCTGCGCGAAGTGAACTTGTTTCGCCGGACAGGGCAAATCGAACAATTGGAAAAGGTGAAGGAAATGCCAAGAGGTAACAAGCCGTATCAGACGACGGCTGCGGAATTAAAGCCGGAGTGGCATGTGGTCGATGCCACCGACAAGACGCTCGGCAGGGTGTCGTCCGAAATCGCCGTGCTGCTTCAAGGCAAGCACAAGCCCATCTATGTGCCGCACCTGAACACCGGCGACTATGTGGTTGTGGTGAACGCCGAGAAGATTCGGGTTACGGGCAAGAAGCTGGAACAAAAGATGTACTACCGGCACAGCGGCTATCACGGCGGCTTGACCGAGCGCACGCTGTCGGACATGCTAGATCGCACGCCGACGCGCGTCATCACGCAGTCGGTCAAGGGCATGCTGCCCAAGAACGCGCTGGGCAGGCACATGCTCGCGCGAATGAAGGTGTACGCCGGACCAGACCACCCACATCAGGCGCAGCTCGCGTCTGCCGCAGCCAACCAAGGAGGAGAAGCCTAAATGACGACGATGCAGCAGCAATATTACTATGCCACGGGCAGACGCAAGGCGGCTGTCGCGCAGGTCCGCCTGTTCATGGAGAACGGCCCCATCGTGGTCAACGGCAAGCCAATCGAAGAAGCATTCCCGTGGGACAACTGGCGGCGCGAGATAATGGAACCGTTCCGCATCGCGCGTGTCGGTGGTCAATTCCGCGTGATAGCGAAGGTAACCGGCGGCGGCGTAACCGGGCAGGCGGGCGCACTGCGGCACGGCATATCGCGCGCGCTAATCGAAGCCGATCCATCGCTGCGAACGCCGCTCAAGCGAGCCGGCATGCTAACCCGAGACCCACGAGTCAAGGAACGCCGCAAGTACGGCCTAAAGAAGGCGCGCAAGGCACAGCAGTACACGAAGCGGTAGTTTTTCTAAACAGTCCACAAAAATGTTCCCAAGATAGGATGGTGCATCAGCAACATTATCCAATCTTGGGACTCCTATCCATCCTATTTAGTATTCATCTACACCATCGCCCGCAGCGGGTCGATGTTCGCCTCGGCGTAGGGCATGTCGCCGCGTTCTACTCGGCGAACTATGTCCACTATGCCGTCGCAGAAGGGCGTGTCCACACCGACGACATCACCGCGAGACGCGACAAAGCCGTTCAGGTAGTCGATCTCCGTGCGGCGTCCCTTCATCACATCTTGCAGCATCGACGGGCGCCCCGCGCCCAGGCTGCTTGCCCCCTCGGCTAGACGCGACTTCAAGTCTTCCATTGCCTCGGCGTTGTCGGTCGGCAGGTAGTCGTCCGCCGGCACGCCGCTTATCGGCTCAACCTGTATGCCCAGCGACTGCGCCACCCGTACGACCTCCGCCGCGATGTTGACGGACACATCGTTGACGCCGGGGGTGCTTCTGACGGCTGCCGAACCCAGCCCGGTTGACGCCGCTCTCGGGTTCGCCATGCTGTTGACGGC